>JBILYL010000070.1:0-9990 GCA_044377775.1 Bacteroidia bacterium | reverse complement strand
GAATTGTATAAAGATGAAAAACGATCTTTCAAACGTTATTATTCCCAGTCTGATATGAATGGTGATTTTCTTATTAAAGTTCAGGAAGGGAGCAATAGTGAAGTTGAGGCGGATTATTGTTATGTCACGTTTTTCCTTCCTTACGATGCTCCCTTAACAGATGGTAATTTATATGTTTTTGGTGCTTTCAATGCCTGGAAATGTAATACGGAAAATTTGCTTCATTATAATCCTGCACGTTTTGGCTATGAATGTACATTATATCTGAAACAAGGCTATTATAATTATGAGTATGTATTTTTAAAGGATGGAGAAGTTGCTGCTGATGAGACCCTGATCGAGGGAATGCATTACGATACAGAAAATGATTATTCCATATACGTATATCACCGCCAGCCAGGTACATTCTATGATCAATTGATTGGCGTGAAGCGTTTGAATTCTATGAAGCAGTAAAATAAAGTATTTGTTTATTTGCCTCCCTGTATTTTGTCGTTTTTATGTTGAAAACCTTTTGCCGCAATAATTGTTTGATTGTAAAAGAATTGTTTAATATTGTATATAGTTAATCCAAGCATTAAAAAATAATATGTTATGGGAACACCTGCTACTCAAGTAACGCATGGAATTAAGATAAGCGTTGAAACTCAGTTTCAAGCCGAGCATTCGGTTATAGAGCATCGTCATTTTCTCTTTTCTTACCGGATCACAATTGAAAACAATAGTGAATATACTGTTCAGTTGATCGCACGTCATTGGGATATATATGATTCCAGCAGTGAACATAGCGAAGTGGACGGAGAAGGTGTTGTTGGAGAACAACCCATTTTGGAGCCCGGAGAAATCTTTGAATACGAATCGGCTTGCAGCCTTACTACCGATATAGGGAAAATGAGTGGACGATATCTGATGGAACGTAAAGTGGACAAAGCCCGTTTTTATGTTGCTATCCCTGAGTTTGAACTAATCGTCCCGCTTCGTTTAAATTAAAAAGATTTTGTTAAAAAAACTGCAAACATTTTTACGTTTGTTTTAACGTGCTTTTGATATTTCGTTAAGTCGTTTTCCTATTATTTTATCGATTGGCAGTGTGAAATTATGTTCTGAAATATCTTTCAAATGTAACCAGCGAAAGGTTTGTGCATATTCTGTATCGTTTAAGAAATCAAATATTTTTTCGGTTGTTATGATCTCAAAATCTGAAATGGGCTTAACCATATAATAAATACTTACGATCTGGTGCTCTTTATTATAAGCAGATTCCTGGAAGTAATCAGTGGTATAGAAGTGTTCCGTAACCTCAATGTGATTATTTGTCTCTTCAATAAATTCTCTTTTGATACAGTCGATTGTACCTTCACCAAATTCTAATCCTCCCCCTGGAAATTTTGTTATTTTATGTCCTTTGATCAATTCATCAGTAATGAGTACTTGATCTTGTTCATTGATCAGGATGCCGTATACACGAATGTTAAATTTGTTGATCTGCATTTTTTTAATGTTGAATTATAATTTTGTTCCTCTTACCATTTCTCTTTTTCTTGGTGGTCCCGGAAGTGTTTCCACCATATAACCAACCTTTTTTAAGGTTCGCTTTACTTCTCCTTTCGCACAATAGGTTACCAGGCAGCCTTGTTCATTTGTTGCAGCAAAAATCTTAGAAAATAATTCCTCCGTCCACATTTCCGGTTGAACGCGTGGTCCAAAAGCATCAAAATAGATAAGATCAAATTTCTTAACGAATGTGATCTCCTGCAAAGTGTTCTTTAGTTTTTGGATAGTAAAATGATTTGAAATTTTATTTTCATTTTCCCATGTAGAGTCGTGAAGCTTTTTAAAAATTTCCAATATTGGTTTTTCTTCAAGCTTTTCAGATTCGGAGATAAGCGCACTGTAATTCAATTCATTTACAAGTTCTATAGACAAAGGATAGGCTTCAAGTGATGTGTAGTTTACTGAAATGTTTAACTTTTCTGCTTCCAATAAAGTTAAAATTGCATTTAAACCCGTCCCGAAGCCAATTTCAAGAATGTTTAATGCTGAACTATTTTTTGAATTAAGATATTTTAATCCTGTTTCAATAAAAACATGTTTTGATTCCTGAAGAGCTCCATGAATTGAATGATAGTGTTCATCGAGGTCTTTCACATATAAGGAGTGAGAGCCGTCAGCTGTTGTTATTAGTGTTGGTTGCATGCACTGAAGATTTATTTTAAAACTTTCATTACAAACGAAGCGAAGCAATCTCTTTTTATATGCAAAATTGAGATTACTTCGCTTCGCTTTCAATGTATGGACTCATCGGTTTTTTCTAAAATGAAATACAATGGATCCGATGGTTTATTTACTCAGGATCTTAAACTCGGTTCTTCTGTTTAATTGTCGGCCTTCGTCCGTATCGTTTGTGGCAATAGGTTGTTCTTCCCCAAATCCAACAGACGTTAATCGGCCGGCTGAAATGCCTGCTTTTACTAAATAATCGAGTACCGCTTTCGCGCGATTATTAGAAAGTGATTTGTTGTATTCATCAGCACCTTTCGAATCGGTGTGTCCTGAAATTTCAATTTTTAATGTAGGAACATCGTTTAATAATTTTGTTAATCGTTCCAACTCATTCGTTGATTCAGGACGCAAGGTTGCTTTATCAAAATCAAAGAAAATGTTTTTCAAAATAATTTTGCTTCCAACTGCAATGTTTTTCAAAGCAACATCTTTCACAACTTCCTGGTATGCAGCCGTATTTGGGATGTCGAAATTTTCAGAGTGAAATAAATAATTTTCTTTTTTTACAGCGATACCATAGTTTCTACCGGCAGGCAATGAAACAAGGTATTTACCAGTGGAACTGTTGGATGTAAAACTAGCAATTACCTCATTTTTTAAATTGTCTACAATTTCAATTGTTGCCTCAAGTGGTTGCTTGGTCAGGTAATCTGTGATCACACCTTTTAATATGGTCAATTGCGCTTCTTTTATCGCCAGAACAGGTGCAATAACTGTTTCTTTAACTGGTGCAGCCTGACTCGCCAATAAGTTGTCTTCATTGTTTTGGATCATTGGTTTTTCCAAACCAAGGAAAGTAACCATGTAGATGTCTTTTTCACCATAACCTGTTGCATTAAAAGATGCATAATAACCATGTTTGCCACTTGCTGAGGTAACAAAGAAAACATCATCATCTGGTGTGTTTACAGGGTAGCCAATGTTTTCCGGTTCACTCCATACTTTTGTTTCAGTATTTAAAACCGATTTGAAAATATCATATCCACCCATACTTTTGTGACCTTGTGAACTGAAGTAAAGTGTCTTTCCATCCGGATGAATAAATACTCCTTCTTCTCCATATTGCGTATTAATTGTCGGACCCAGGTTAATTGCTTTACCCCATTTGCCTTTTTCATCTTTGTTCGAAATATATATATCTCTGTCGCCCAAACCGCCATCAGGTTTATCCGTTACAAAATAAACCGATTTTCCATCAGGGCTATAACAAGCGGATGACTCATGATAAGAAGTATTGATGTTTTTATTCATGTGATCAGGTTTGCTCCATTTATCACCTTTTAATTCAGACTCATACAAATCTCCATTGTTGTTCCCGATATATATAAGGAATTTTTGTCCGTCAGCGGATAGACCCGAGTTCGCATCATGATTATCCGTATTGATTGGCGAGCCCATGTTTGTTGCAGGAGACCATTTTCCGTCTTTACGGGTAGAGATATAAATATCTTCGAAATTTTCATTGATTTGCGGATCAATCTTTCCGCCTGTACTGTTTGTTCTTCTCGATGTAAAGAGCATAACAGACTCATCAGCAGAAATTACAGGACTGTAATCAGGAAACTGTGAATTTATTTCTGCACCAATATTATCAATAAAAACCCGTACCGGATTTTTTACCATTTCCTTACCTGTTAAACATTGGCTGATGTGGACATTTACTTCTCCCATCATTAGGGCCAATTCTTCTCCTTTTAATGTCTGCTGGAAGGTTTGAAACGACTTGATCGCCTTGTCCCATTCCATATTCAGGTGATATGCTTTACCTAATAAGTAGTGAATCTGAGGGTCTACAGCCGGATTTAACTGCAATGCCTTTTCTAAAAAAGGAATTGATTTTAATTTATAATTCGAATATAAGTAGCATTTACCTATTTTGTAATTTAGCAATGCATTGTTTGGGTTGAATTTTTGTGCTGAAAGATAAAATGGATCTAATGCCTGTTTGTAGAAAACCGTTGCAAGGGCAAAAAGTTCGTCTCCCTTTTCAATGTTGTTCTTCGCTTCTTTTAAGCCATCTTTATTGTCCTTGAAATTATCTTTTGTAAACTCTATATTTTGCGCAAAAATATTTGCTGCGATGATGAGTGCTAGTAGTGTAAATATTTTTTTCATCTTTAACTTTCTTTACTTTAGTATACTTCAATTGTAAATTTATTTACAATCACCTGTGTAATTTCTTGCTGATTCAACACCAAGTTCAGCTGCTTTTTTCCAATCAGCGCAAGCACCGGAGTTGTCGCGTAACATTTCTTTCGCAATCCCTCTGTTCATAAAGGCATAGCCGTAGCTTGAATTTAGTTGAATTGCTTTTGAACAATCGTCAATACTTCCTTTATAATCTTTCAATTTATATTTTGCTACAGCACGATTATTAAAAGCAAAAGAATAATCTGCTTTTAGTTGAATCGCTTTTGTGAAATCATCAATTGCACCTTGGAAATCACCATTGTCCAATTTTGAGCTTCCACGATTATTATAAGCAACGTAATAATCTTTTTTCTGATTGATTGCTTCTGTATAATCACTTATCGCACCTTTAAAATCACCTTGCTTTCTTTTCGCACTTGCTAAATTATTGTAGGTGAATGCCATTTCTGAATTAGCAACCAATGCTTTATTGTAGTCGGATATTGCTCCTTTGATATCATCTAGTTGGCGTTTCGCGCTTCCTCTGTCGTTATAAGCGTAAGCATAATCAGGTTTGATCGTTATGGCTCTTGTGAAATCTTCAATTGCACTTTTATAATCTGCATTTTCGAATTTTATTCCACCACGGTAATAATAAGCCTGAGCATAGTCAGCTTTTACTTCCGTTGTTTTTGTATAGTCAGCAATTGCCTCCTCTTTTTTGTTAAGGGCATATTTTGCTTGACCTCTGCTGAAATAGCTATCAGCTGTTTCATTTATAGTTAGTGCCTTATCAAAATCAGCGATAGCAGCATTATAGTCTTTCATTTCAAATTTAGTTGCGCCTCTGTTATAATAAGCTCTCTCGAAATCAGGTTTTAAAGTAACAGCCTGATTGAAATCGTTTAATGCGGCACTGAAATTTTTATTCGCAAAATTGGAAATTCCGCTGTTGTAGAATTTTTCAGCATCTTGCGAACCGTCATCCAATACTTTCGCTTTTACGATACTATCAGTTTGGGCGTTTATCATGCTCTGAATTGCAAAGGAGCAAAACAAAACAAAAAGTAGTTTCTTAATGTTCATAGTTTCATTAATTTAGAATACGATAAATATAGCAACTATTTCCGATACAAAAAAGGGCTGTTATTTCTTTCAGAATTGTCATAATAAACTATTTTTATAAAACCAAACAAATTGGTTAAGTTTGTGTTTACTTTTTATACACATGGACAAAGCAAATAAAGCCCAATCACCACTTTTAACGATCTTTTTAACGGTATTTCTTGATATGCTCGGGGTTGGGATTGTTATACCTGTTATTGCGCCATTGCTTCTGGATCCTTCACACAATATGCTTGGTGTCGATTATAGTGTGGAAACAAGAACAATCTTATTGGGCTTTCTGATCGCTGCTTATCCTTTGGCTCAATTTTTTGGTGCTCCAATGTTGGGTGCATTGTCTGATCGTTTCGGTCGAAAAAAACTCCTGTTTATTTCATTGATAGGAACCCTTGCTGGTTATATTTTGTTTGCAACTGCAATTTTGGAGCAAAATATTTATTTATTGTTTTTTAGCCGACTGTTGGATGGTTTTACCGGAGGAAATATTTCCATTGCGTTATCAGCAATTTCAGATTCCAGCGATGAAAAATCAAAGGCTAAAAATTTTGGTATGGTTGGTGCCGCATTCGGATTGGGTTTTATTTTGGGTCCTTATATCGGAGGTAAATTGGCGGACCCGGGGATTGTTTCCTGGTTTAACGCTGCCACACCTTTTTGGTTCGCAGCAATCCTGACTGCTGTAAATTTGCTGTTTGTTTTGATAATTTTCCCCGAAACATTACGTGAAAAAAGAAATACTTCCGTAAGTGTTTTTACCGGTTTTCAAAATATTGGAAAAGCTTTTAAATTAAGACATTTACGTATTCTCTTTTTGGTAGTTTTTCTTCTGACTTTCGGGTTCAATTTTTTTACCCAGTTTTTTCAGGTATTTTTATACAATAAATTTAATTACTCTATTTCCGAAATAGCTGACATTTTTGCATTTATCGGAATCTGGATCGTTATTGCTCAGGGTGCATTGCAACGGCCATTATCGAAAAAATTTGTTCCATTAAAAATCCTTAAGGTTTCGGGATTGGCTTTAGGTATTACCTTACCTTTGTTGCTGTTGCCTGATGAGTCAAAATACATATTTTTTGTATTGCCATTTATTGCTATTTTTCAAGGACTGACACAGCCAAATATTACATCACTTGTTTCATCGCAAGCCGGACAAGGAGAACAGGGTCAGATTCTTGGGATCAATCAATCGATACAATCACTCGGAATGGCTATTCCTCCGATCATTGCCAGTTATATAAATCTGGTTAATGTAAATCTTCCAATTGCGACAGCTTCCTTTTGTATCGTTTTGGCGTGGCTCATTCTAATATTATTTTTCAAGAACGGAAAATCGGATACTACATTTAAATAAAGGTCAATTATGAAAAAAACATTTTATAGCTTATTTCTTTCTTATGCATTGTTCGTCGCCTGCGGTTCTGAAAAGGACAATGCTACGGGTAAAAAAACGTATTCTCAAGATGAAATTGTTGCGGAAAGTAAAAAAGCAAACGATTTTTTTGACAGGGTATTTGATGCAAAAGTGGACAGAGACCCGATGCAACAATCATTGTTTTCTATTAAAAAAGATTACGGAAAATGGACGGATATCAGTGAAGAGAATGCTTTGAAAGAACTTGCAATCACAAAAGCGAATTTAGATTCCCTGCATACGAATTTTCATCTTGATGCACTCGATGCACAAGCAAAGATCAGTTATCGTTTATTTGAAAAAGCATGTGTAGAAGCAGTCGAAAATTTTAAATGGCATTTGTATGATTACCCAGTAAATCAGATGGGTGGCTTGCATGCTGATATCCCTACCTTTTTAATTAATGTTCATTTGGTTGATTCAAAAAGTGATGCAGTGGCATACATAGAAAGATTATCCGGGATCAATAAACTGTTTGATCAGTTGATTGATAATTTGAAATTGAGGGAAGCAAAACAAATTATTCCTCCTCAATTTGTATTTCCCTATTTGTTAAATGATTGCAAGAGTATGATTAGCGGAAAACCATTCGACAAGTCTGCTATAATGAACCCCTTGTTGGAGGATTTTACAAAAAAAGTGAACGCATTGAAAGATGTCGGAGATGATGAAAAAAAGCAATTGATCGCGAGTGCTTCCGAATCGCTATTGTCATCAGTAAAACCTGCGTATGAAAAATTAATTTCTTATTTAACTGAATTAGAAAAAAAGGCAACAGCTGAAGATGGTATCTGGAAAGTTCCTGAAGGAGATGCATTTTATGATGCAGCTTTGAAACAAACTACAACAACTGATCTTACTGCAGATGAAATTTATGAAATTGGATTGAAAGAAGTTGCCCGTATTCATGATGAGATGAAAGAGATCATGAAAAAAGTGAATTTTAAAAGTGATAATTTGCAAGCATTCTTTGATTTTATGCGTGATGATAAACAGTTTTATTTTGCTAATGATGCAACCGGGAAAGAAGCGTATCGAGTAAAAGCGGTTCAGATCATAGACGATATGAAAAAAGAACTGGACAAATTATTTCTTACCAAACCGAAAGCAGACATTGTTGTGAAACCGGTGGAAGCATTTCGTGAAAAATCTGCCGGTGGTGCATTTTATGAAGATCCTGCCATTGATGGTTCACGCCCCGGAAGATATTATATCAACCTTTACAATATGGCTGATCAGGCAATTTACCAAATGGAAGCCTTGGCATACCACGAAGGTATTCCTGGCCATCATATGCAAATCGCGATTGCGCAGGAATTGAAAGGAATACCTAAATTCAGAATGCATGGCGGAAATACTGCATATATTGAAGGCTGGGCACTTTATTCAGAATTAGTTCCAAAAGAGATCGGTTTTTACAAGGATCCTTATTCTGATTTCGGAAGATTGGCCATGGAGTTGTTCCGTGCAGCCAGATTGGTTGTCGACACCGGAATTCACCGTAAAAAATGGACCAGGGATCAAGCTCTGGCTTATTTTAAAGAAAACACTCCGAATCCGGTTGGCGATAATAAAAAAGAGATTGAACGTTACATTGTCTGGCCTTCACAGGCAACCGGTTATAAGATCGGCATGATCAAAATTCTCGAACTTCGTGAAAATGCTAAAAAGAAATTAGGAGATGCGTTTGATATTCGCGAATTTCACGATGTTGTTTTAACTTCCGGTCCTGTTCCAATGGATATATTGGAAGAAATGGTAAACACCTGGGTCGAAGCGAAAGTTAAAAAATAGTTCAACTTAAATACATAAATTAAAATGGCAAAAAAAGCAACGTCAAAAACAAAAGCTTCCAAATCAATTCTGACTGCGAAATCGTTAGATTTTTTAAGAGCATATTTAAACAATGCTTCCCCGACCGGTTTTGAAAGTGAAGGTCAAAAACTTTGGTTGGATTACATTAAACCATACACCGATGATTATTTTACAGATAATTACGGTACAGCTGTAGCCGTTATAAATCCGAAAGCGGAATTTAAAGTGGTGATAGAGGCGCATGCAGATGAGATCTCCTGGTTTGTACATTACATAACTAACGATGGTTTTATTTATTTGAGAAGAAATGGTGGAAGTGATCATATGATTGCTCCTTCAAAGCGTGTAAATATCCACACCGATAAAGGAATTGTAAAAGCCGTTTTTGGATGGCCTGCTATCCATGTGCGTGATGCATCAAAAGAAGAGGCTCCTTCATTGAAAAATATTTTTCTGGATTGCGGCTGTTCTACTAAAAAAGAAATTGAGGAATTGGGGATTCATGTTGGTTGTGTGGTAACATACGAAGATGAATTTATGGTGTTGAATGATCGCTATTATGTTGGTCGTGCATTGGATAACAGAGTAGGAGGATTTATGATTGCCGAAGTGGCACGGTTGATTAAAGAAAGCAAAACAAAACTTCCGTTTGGTTTATACATCACGAATTCCGTGCAGGAAGAAGTTGGTTTACGTGGGGCTGAAATGATCACACATACAATAAAACCTAATGTCGCAATCATAACAGATGTTTGTCACGACACACAATCGCCAATGATGAATAAAGTTTCCAGTGGTGATCTTGCCTGTGGTAAAGGCCCTGTTTTGACATATGGACCGGCTGTTCAGAATAACCTTTTAAAATTGATCATTGCAGCTGCCGTTACCAAAAAAATTCCTTTTCAGCGTGCAGCGGCTTCCAGAGCTACAGGAACCGATACCGATGCTTTTGCATATTCTATTGGTGGTGTGCCGTCTGCTTTAATCTCTTTACCGCTTCGTTATATGCATACAACAGTTGAAAGTGTGCACAAAGACGATGTTGAAAATGTGATCAAGCTGATCTTCGAATCATTAAAATCCATTAAAAATAATCACGATTTTAAGTATAGTAAAAAATAAATTAATGGGCTTTTGCCCTTTTTTATTAAATTAAATGTTGGAACTTTTAATTTTATTTTTCGTATACCTTCAAAACAAAAATTATGAAAACAATTCCCCCG
>JBILYL010000069.1:0-10045 GCA_044377775.1 Bacteroidia bacterium | reverse complement strand
GTTAAAAATGCCGATAAAATTACCTACAAAGTGACTCCAGACCCTATGGAAATGCATGGCGACAGTATGACAGTTACTATCACTGGTACTTACCCTGCGAAAGTATTCCCTAAAAAGGCAACCGTTACTACTATCCCTGTTATTAAATATAATGGTGGTGAAAAAGCGCTTAATCCGGTTGTTTTGATTGGTGAAAGTGTTGAAGGAGCTGGAAAGAAAATAGCAAACAAAACAGGTGGAAGTTTCACATATACATCTGATAAAATTGCTTACATGCCGGAAATGAAAGTTGCTACATTAGAACTTAGAGCTTCTGGTCAGGTTAAGAAAAAAGTAAAAGAGCTTCCTGCAAAGAAAGTTGCTGATGGAACGATAATCACTCCATTATTGGTGAAAGCTGACGATAAGGCAATTGTAGGGAAAGATAACTTCCAAAAAGTAATTCCTCATTCAGAAACAACAAACATTTACTTCGCGATGAATCAAGCTCAGGTTCGTGGTTCAGAAATGACAAGTGCTGAAATGAAAACATTCAAAGAATATGCAACTGCATCATCTAAGAATCCGAACATTGCTTTCAAAAACATGAATGTTTCTGCATATGCATCTCCTGATGGTGAATTATCACGTAACAGCGAATTAGCTGAAGACCGTGCTAAAGAAGCTACAAAGTCGATGATGAATATGTTTAAGGACAAAAAATCAAAAGTTGATACTGCTTCAAAAGAAGCATTCTACACTAAAGTAACAACTGCTGAAGATTGGGATGGTTTCAAAAAAGCAATGGAAGCATCTTCTATAGCTGATAAGGAACTTATTTTACGTGTTTTAACAATGTATCCTGACGGAGATACACGTGAGAAAGAAATTAAAAATTTATCTAAAACGTATACTGAAGTTGCAGATAAAATTTTACCAAAATTACGTAGATCAGTACTTACCTTAAATGTTGATGTAAATAGCCGTACAGATGAGCAGATCTCTAAATTAGCTGCTTCTGCTCCTGATAGTTTATCAGTAGAAGAAATTCTTTATGCTGCAACATTAACATCAGACATCAACACAAAATTAGATATTTACAAAAAAGCAGAGGCAAAATATGCATCTGATTGGAGAACATCTAACAACGTAGGTATGATCTACTTGATGCAAAACAAATTAAATGATGCGGAAGCTGAATTCAAAAAAGCAGATGGTTTATCAGCAAACAATGCAGTTGTTCAAAACAACTTAGGAATTGTTGCTCGTTGGAAAGGTGATCGTAAGTCAGCAATGGACCTTTACAAAAAAGCTGGAGCTGCAGGTCCTGAAGTGGCTTACAATATGGGAATCATTGAGATTCAAAATGGTAACTACGCATCCGCTGTTAGCAATTTTGGTTCTGAAAATTCATTTAACGCTGCTTTAGCAAAATTGTTAAATGGAAACACTGATGGTGCAATGTCAACAATTGACAATTCAACTTCTGATAAAGATGCTGCATTATCATTCTACTTAAAAGCGATTGCAGGTGCTCGTCAGAGCAAAGCAGATGTTTTAGCTAACAACTTAAAAGTAGCGATCCAAAAAGATGCTTCTTTCAAACAAATGGCTAAAGACGATGCTGAATTTATTAAATTCCGCGAAAATGCTGAATTTAAAGCATTGGTAAACTAATTTACTATTGATCATTAAAAAAACGCTCCACTTATTTGTGGAGCGTTTTTTGTTTACAGTTTTTTTGCTGTTACAGTTATAATAATTGATTATTAAAAGTAGAGTCAAGCGAAATGAAAATAATTAGTTACAAAAAAATATTAGTGCACATGGCACTGTTCATTTTGGGTGGACTTTTTATTTTTGGATTTCAAGCTGATATTTCACACCCATACGATGCCTCGGGAGGTGGAAATGATACTACAGACAACTATTTATCGCTGAAGGCACATGTTCGAAAATCGCCAAAAACAACAAATCCTGAATCAAAAGAAGAGAATATTTGGCTCGATAGTGCATTGATAACGATCTACCTGAACAAAATCCCCTATTCTGAATTTTGGACCACTAAAAAGGGGAAATCTACATTCAAATTATCGCTCAACAAAAACTACTTAATTGAAATTTCAAAGAAAGGATTTGTCTCTAAATCATTTGAAGTGAATACAAAAGTTCCGATTGGTCAAAATGAGGTATATTCCTTTGATTTCGATATAGATATTTTTGAAAAGGTAAATGGATTGGATGCCTCTGTATTGGAAAAACCGATTGCTAAAGTTGCATACAATATTGTTGATGAACGTTTCGCTTATGATATTTCTTTTACGAATAAGATCAACTCAGAATTAAAAAAAATGTATCGTAATTATTACCTGCTGCAAAAACAACAGTTGGACTCTATCTCCAAAACAAAAACAGCTGTAAAAGGAAAAGCAAACTAGGATCAGCGTCCCAACTTCAAGAAAAGATCCCACATCACGACCCCAACACTTACTGAAATATTTAAGGAATGCTTTGTTCCCAACTGAGGAATTTCAATTACATCTGTACTTGCGTCAATAACTTCCTGATCAACACCTTTTACCTCATTTCCAAAAATTATCGCAATTTTTTGTCTTTTACTCGGCATAAAATTATTCAGCATGATTGCCGATTCGGCTTGCTCTATTGCGTAAACAATATATTTGTTTTCATTCAATTCCTGCATTGCCTCCAGTGTTGTCGGGAAATATTTCCAGGTTACACTTTCTGTTGCACCCAAGGCCGTTTTTTGGATTTCTTTGTTAGGAGGCGTTCCTGTTATCCCACACAAATATACCGCTTCAACCAAAAAAGCATCGGCAGTTCTGAATACAGAACCAACATTATTTAAACTGCGCACATTATCAAGAACAATAATAATAGGTGTTTTTGAAGACATTTTAAATTCTTCAACCGATTTACGACCTAATTCTTCGTTCGCTAATTTTCTCATCTTATTTCTAATTCTTTAGTGAATATACCGCAAAATCTTCATTTTCAAATACAGGAATCAAATTCAGTTTAATTCCTATAACACTTGAGTCCAAATTATGTTTATCGAGAAACAAATACTTACAGCCTGCATCCTTCATTCCAGACATATAAGGAACGTCCAAAAGTTGTTGCTCGGAAATACTCCAACCTCTGCGATGAATAAAATACATGAGTTGTGGATTTTTATCCCCATTGATAGCGATCAGATCATTTTTTGAAGAAACGCGATCAGCAATCGACTCCAATGTTAATTTATATTTCTCCGAATCTTTAATTCTGAAATCATGCTGTTGATTTAAAATCCCTTCAATTATAATCAATGCCACAACAAATACTTTCCACTTCTGGCTTTTAATTTCAACGATAGCAAAACCAGCGACAAAAGCCATCACAGGAACATAAGGAATCACGTAGTAATTGTGTACAGAAAAAACAAAACCGGTTTTAATGATAAATAAAATAAAAAAAAGTGTCGAAATAATGAAAATGAATAATGCGTTGCGCTCCTTTCTTCTAACAATAAGAATCAACCCTGCAACAAATGCAATAAATGCAATAAAGCTTTGCAATGCGCTAAAATAGAACTTCTCAAGTGTGTGAGGAGCATAGGCAATTAATTCAAGTATGCCTTCTATAAACTGCTTTGGGAAATAGAGCTGAAAGCCATACGTAGCAAGTAAATATGGAACCCAATAAAAATACCAAGCATATGTAACAAAAAGTATAGCCATCCCGGTCAAAACAATATTTCGTTTCAGAGAAAATGCGATCTGCTTATCGAACAGAGGAATAGCAAGCACACTCAAGAGATAAAGGGCAGGGATTTTACATAATACCGCCAAAACAGAAAACAAAAAGAATGCAAAAAGATGAGACAATCGTTTTTCATAAACATACTGAAAGCCATAATAAACACCAATGATCACAATCGACATGCAAAATGTGTCCGGCATTGATTTCCGGGAGAAAGCAAACCAGATCGAAGACAAGAGGATCAATGAAGAATAAAATGCAAGTTCTTCGGTAAAGAAACGTTTTAATAATTTGAAAAAATAAAAAACACCGAGAGAAGAAACAATAAGATTTATCAAACGGCCATACCAATGTGCATAACCAAAAAGTTCGGAGACTAAATAAATGAGATAATTAAAAAAGGGAAATTCAGAAGCGATGATACCCGTTTTATTTCCGTCCATATCAATGCGCGGATAAAGGATATTATTATCTACTTCCAGGAAATTACGGGCAATCATATGCGTAAGTGACTGACGCCAACTGTGACCAATTTCCAATGGCGCATTTGTGATCCCGTAAAGGCGGAAAACAAAAAACAACAGAATCCAAAAACGGATGTCCGGAGCATATTTTTCCTTGAAAATTATAAGTATACTTCTTGCGCTCATAATATTTCGCAAATCTATAAAGAATTGCTCAAAAAGTGTTAAAAACTTTGTATTTACGGTATGTATAGGTTTTGTATTTTTACAAAAATGGCAAAAAAAGCAACAAGTGTAAAAGATGGAAAAGCGGAATCGGAAACTCCGTTAATGAAACAATATAATACAATTAAGACCAAATACCCGGATGCATTGTTGTTGTTCCGTGTAGGCGATTTTTACGAAACTTTTGGGAGTGATGCCGTAAAAGCATCGAATATATTAGGCATTGTGCTTACAAAAAGAGCGAATGGCTACGCATCTTTCATTGAATTAGCCGGATTTCCTCATCATTCATTGGACACCTATCTTCCTAAACTGGTTCGTGCCGGACAGCGGGTTGCTATTTGTGATCAACTGGAAGACCCGAAGCTGACAAAAAATATTGTGAAAAGAGGTGTTACAGAATTAGTAACACCAGGTGTTTCTTATAATGATAAAGTATTAGATCACAAGAACAACAACTTTTTAGCCAGCGTTTACCTCCACCCTTCTCCATCGGCCAAAAACAAGGAGAATGAAGCGGGAATTTCATTTCTGGATGTATCAACAGGTGAATTTTTAGTGGCAGAAGGGAATTTAGAATACATTGATAAACTGTTGCAAAGTTTCAGACCGACAGAAGTATTATTTCAAAAAAACAGAAAGAAATTATTCATCGATACTTTCGGAGATAAATTTTATAATTACGGATTGGATGACTGGGCATTTGGTTCAGAGTTCGGAACAGAATTATTACTGAAACACTTTGGCACAAAATCATTAAAAGGATTCGGAATTGAGGGCTTGCATCAAGGAATTATCGCTGCAGGAGCCGCATTGCATTATTTGGCAGATACTGCTCACGATAAAGTAAAACACATCAGTACCATTTCACGTATCGAAGAAGAAAAATACGTATGGCTCGATCGATTTACGATCCGCAATCTGGAATTATTCGGCTCTCATAACGACAATGCAAAAACATTGATTGATGTTATTGACCATACAATTTCTCCAATGGGTTCACGCATGCTTAAACGTTGGCTTGCACTTCCGCTGAAGGACAAAGCACCAATTGAAGAACGGCTGGATGTGGTTGATTATTTTTTATCGAAACACGAGGTAAGCGCCCACATTATTGAAAACATAGAATTGATAGGCGATCTGGAAAGGATTATTTCCAAGGTAGCAACGGCACGCATTTCACCAAAAGAGGTTGTTCAATTAAAGCGTGCTCTGAGTGCGATCGAGCCGATAAAAATTGCCTGCGGAAATTCAAAAAATAAATCATTAGCGAAAATCGCGGAACAGCTAAACCCTTGCAAGAGTGTGATCGATCGAATAGAAAAAGAAATCACGCCAGACCCACCCTATTTAATTGCAAAGGGAAATGTAATTGCAGAAGGCGTTAATCCCGAATTGGATGATTTACGTAATATCTCTTTTTCGGGAAAAGATTTTTTATTGCAGATCCAACAACGTGAAAGTGAAAATACAGGAATCACTTCTTTAAAAGTCGGATTTAATAATGTATATGGCTATTATCTAGAAGTAACGAACACCCATAAGGACAAGGTTCCAGGAGATTGGATGCGAAAGCAAACACTTACAGGAGCTGAACGATATATTACTCCCGAATTAAAAGTATACGAAGAAAAAATATTGGGAGCCGAAGAAAAAATTCAGGCACTGGAAGTGAAATTATTTAATGAACTCGTACTTGAGCTCATGGAATTTATTTCAGCGATCCAATTGAATGCATCTCTGATTGGTCGTATTGATTGTCTTTTATCATTCGCAACTATCGCTCAAAAAAATAATTATGTACGTCCACACATTTTCGAAAACGACATTATCGATATCAAAGATGGGAGACATCCGGTAATTGAAAAGCAATTACCTGTCGGAGAAGATTACATTACTAATGATGTTTATCTGGACAACAACACACAGCAGATCATCATGATCACCGGTCCGAATATGAGTGGTAAATCCGCATTACTTCGACAAACAGCATTGATAGTTCTATTGGCACAAATGGGAAGTTTTGTACCAGCGAAACATGCGAACTTAGGATTGGTAGATAAAATTTTCACACGCGTTGGTGCTTCAGATAACATTTCTTCGGGTGAATCTACTTTTATGGTGGAGATGAATGAAACTGCGAGTATTCTGAATAATCTTTCCAATAAAAGTCTGATACTACTTGATGAAATTGGACGGGGAACATCAACCTATGATGGAATATCTATTGCATGGGCTATTGCCGAATACATTCACGAAAACCCATCAGCAAAAGCGAAAACCTTATTTGCAACGCACTATCACGAATTAAATGAGATGACAAACACTTTACCGCGTATTAAAAACTATAATGTATCGGTAAAAGAAGTAGGGAACAAAATTCTGTTTATGCGGAAATTAGTAGCAGGAGGCAGCGAGCATAGTTTCGGTATCCATGTTGCTAAGATGGCAGGTATGCCGAAAAAAGTGCTCGACAGAGCAAATGAAGTATTATTACAATTAGAAAGCGAGAGAGATACAGGCAATAAGTCCACCGTAAACGTAAAAAGGGAAACAAAAAACAAAAGTCAATCTGCATTTCAGCCGGCAACATCCAACAGGGAAACACTTGTTCAAAATGACGAAGGAATGCAGTTAAGTTTCTTCCAGCTAAACGACCCAGTTTTAGAAAACATCAAAGATGAGCTTCAAAAAACGGATATCAATATGCTGACACCAGTAGAGGCTTTAATGAAATTAAATGAAATCAAAAAGATGATTGGCGGATAATATATTTAAAGTAATTGAACACAAAGAAGGTGTTCAATTATATTTTCAGGTATGACTTGCGATTTTTACTCCCCTTCAAATTCAGATTCCCAGGCAAAAAACAATTCCTTAAGAAATTTATTTTCTTCAGGAGTAATTTTTTTATCTGCTTTTACCATTTTAGCAGCAAAATTGAGGAAATGGGTCCTTTCCTGGCGGATAGAATCTTCATAAAAATCATTCATTGCATTATTAAAATGCATAAAGTAATCTTCTTGCGCCAGCGCGCTTAAAATAGCCATTTCACTATCCAGGTCAACACGAAAAGGGAACGTATCCTTAAGATACTTTACAACAATTTTACCTTCCGATGCATCGAAATCGCCATCCACTTGCGACAGTATCATTAACATATGATAACCTGCCATTACTTTATTCATTTTTGCCATAATTCAAATTTTACAGTATAAATATACGTTTTATGCTAAAAGGCCTGTATATTAAAGGAAAATAAAAATAGATTGATTTTAGCTTAAAAATTTTGCAGAATTAAAAAAATACTTACTTTTGCAATCCCAATAAAGAAACAGGGATTTTGCCGTTCAGTATAATTTGCGGCAATTTTATTGAAATAACATGCGAAAGTAGCTCAGTTGGTAGAGCGCGACCTTGCCAAGGTCGAGGTCGCGGGTTCGAACCCCGTCTTTCGCTCCAAGAGATAACCTCTCTTTTTGAGAGGTTATTTTTTTAGATACCTGAGTGCTATGCTCAGTGGAATGCCCAGGTGGTGGAATTGGTAGACACGCAGGACTTAAAATCCTGTGTCCATTGCGGACGTATCGGTTCAAGTCCGATCCCGGGTACAACATGGGACTGAAGGCTTAATTCGCCTTCAGTCTTTTTTTTTAATTCCTCTGAACCCTTGGTAAATCTACCAATCAGAGGCACTACTTCATTCAAATTCCCCGTTCGAACTACGTTTTCTTGAAAAACAATGTTTTCTTTAAAAATCGAACGGACTATCTTTTGTTTTTCATCAAGAGGAGCATTGTTATATACATCACCAACGTTTTTTACGAGTTGAATGCCCTTCTTCAAATATTTCTTAAGTTCGGATTCAGCATCATTGATGTCAATATTTTCAATTTTCAGTTCGCTCAATTTTGGATTTATTTCATTCTTAAAGGCTGCAAAATCTTCAGATGAAATTTCATTATTTGAAAGTTTTTGACGCATATTACTTAATTGTCCTTCAAACTTCTGCATATCTAATAATATTTTATTCTTCGTTTTGTTTTTTTCAATATTATCTGAACCAAATAAATTTTTAATAATCCTTTGATATAAAGTTTCTGCCTCTTCATGAAAAACAAATTCGGTTAACTTTTCAGAAAAGGCATTATTTAGAGTGGTTGCCTGGACCCTTTCCTTGCACGGGTATTTACAATGGTAATAATGATGCTTAATTCCACTTCCTCCCGTTGAAGCACTTCCGCATAATTTTCTTCCACATTGCGGACATTCTAAAAACCCCCTTAAGGGTAACTCTGGTTTTGCACAAACTTTGTATCCGAATTTCCTTGCTCGTCCATTTAAAACGTCTTGAACTGAGTCAAATAGTTCCTCTGAGATTAATGGCTCATGAATGCCTTTGACCACGCAAGCCTCTTCATTTTTATATGAGGGAATATGAATATTCCCACAATAAATTGGATTTCGCAATAGTGGGGAATTTTCTCTTTATGATGAAAAGTGAAAATTCTATTTTAAAGCAATTATCATTTGCAGAAATCGTAAATAAATCAGGATTTCAGTATAATGCAAACTCAATAGTTTTATTTGATACTAAAGTATTTTGTAGTACAAACCACTACAAAACAAATAAACTTATTTCTATTTTATATCCTTGCAATGCTATTTAATTTTGTTTAGAATTATTTCCACCTTTTATTTTAAATTTTAGGTTCAATCCTATATAATATCAAATAAAAGTGAAATAGGGCTATAATTCTCGTATCTTACTGAAGATGGAAGTTAAGGCAGGAAAAAATGGGAAAATCATAAAAAAACATGAAAGAACTAATTGAAGAATTAAGAATAAGTCTGAAGGAAACAACAGACTACAAATATTCGATCGATGAGTCTTCAATTGTTGGCATTACCAACCAAAAAGGAATAATTACCCATGCTAATGATAATTTTTGCAAAATATCTAAGTACAGCAGAGAAGAATTAATAGGACAAGATCACCGTATGATCAACTCCGGCTATCATTCAAAAGATTTTATCAGCACTCTTTGGGCAACAATCGGCAATGGTAAAATATGGAAAGGAGAGCTAAAAAACAAAGCAAAGGATGGAACAATCTATTGGGTAGATACTACTATTGTTCCTTTTTTGAATGAACAAGGTAAGCCATACCAATACATAGCCATCCGCTCAGATATAACAGAAAGGAAAAAAGCGGAAGATAATTTAAAGGAAAGCATAAAAGAAATTACGGATTACAAATATGCACTTGAAGAATCTTCGATTATTGCTATTACGGATCAGAAAGGAATAATTATTCATGCGAATGATAATTTTTGCAAAATTTCCAAATACAGCCGAGAAGAACTAATCGGTAAAGACCACCTCATTATTAATTCAGGTTACCACTCAAAAGATTTCATGAGGAATCTATGGTTAACTATTGCAAATGGTGAGATTTGGAAAGGTGAGATAAAAAACAATGCAAAAGACGGGACAAGTTATTGGGTAGATACTACCATTGTTCCTTTTTTGAATGAATTTGGAAAACCATACAAGTACATTGCTATCCGATCAGATATTACTGAACGTAAACGAGTCGAAGCTTTACTAAA
>JBILYL010000068.1:0-10077 GCA_044377775.1 Bacteroidia bacterium | reverse complement strand
TTGGTGTAATTATAGGTTCAGGAAACTTGTCATTCTCTTTCATTCCTTCAGGCATTGTTACTCCGCATAATATTCTTTTCCCCGATTTATATTCGCGCCAAGCATGCCCGGATAAATAACCACGAATAACCATCTCCACTTTAAATGGTTCACAAAATAAACCAACTGTTACCATTGGGTCAGGAACAGCAATCACCCAATTCGGAAGAATGTCTTCCGTAGCTTTCAAAAATTTAGCTGCTATCTGATTCAGAACTTGTCCTTTGTAGGGTATTCCTTTCGGGAGAACGACATCAAATGCCGAAATCCTGTCGCTTACAATCATCACTAATTGTTTGTCTTCAATATTATATACATCACGAACTTTTCCTTTGTAAAAACTTTTTTGCTTCGGAAAATTAAATTTGGTTTCTGTTATTGCTTCCATTTTAAACTATTTTTAAAATTATCTTAATTTAAATAAATTATTTTTTTACTTTTTTTTACTTTTTTTGATCGTACACCTCAACAATACGCTTCACTAATTTATGCCGGATCACATCGGTTCCATCTAATTCTACAAAAACAATTCCTTCAACATTTTTCAAAAGTCTTATTGCCTGCGGCAAACCTGATGGCTGATGTTTCGGCAAGTCAATTTGTGTAATATCGCCTGTGATAACAAACTTGGCGGATGAGCCCATTCTGGTTAAAAACATTTTCAACTGACCCTCCGTTGCATTTTGTGCTTCATCCAATATTACAAATGCATTGTCCAGCGTTCGTCCTCTCATAAATGCCAAGGGCGCAATTTGAATAACACGATTCTCTAGATAGTATGTTAGTTTTTCCGGAGCGATCATATCACCCAATGCGTCATACAATGGCTGCAAATAAGGATCGAGTTTCTCTTTCAGATCTCCCGGCAAAAAACCTAAATTCTCACCTGCCTCAACCGCTGGTCTGGTAAGGATTATCTTTTTTACTTCTTTATTTTTTAATGCTCTCACAGCCAACGCGACTGCAGTATATGTTTTTCCTGTACCTGCCGGACCGACAGCAAAAAGCATATCATTTTCGGAGATTGCATCAACCATTTTTCGCTGATTTTCGGTTCGTGCTTTTATGATCAATCCGCTATTCCCAAAAACAATTACATCCTCTGCATCGGCTTTATCTGAACGTGAATCTTTTTTTGAACTGCCATTTAAAATTTGCTCAATTGCATTTTCTGTGAGATTTCCAAAACGATTATAATAAGCTACCAAGATATTGATAACCATTTCCAATTGATTCAACTCTTCATCATCTCCCGTTGCTTTTATCGTTTCTCCTCTTGCAACGATCTTTAATTTCGGAAACCGTTTTTTGATCAACTCCAGTTTAGAGTCGTTTACACCATAAAGATTTACAGGTGCAATATCTTCAAGGATTATCTTCTTCTCACTCACGCTATCAATTGAATTAAAGTAAAAACTTTGATTTTTTTTCTTCGAAAGCACGAAAATAACATATTTTTGTGTATTCTTAGGGTAAAACTGAAAACGAAAAAATTAGAATTTACTAACAAATGGCGATCATCACTCTTACAACAGATTTAGGAATGAAGGACCATTATGTCAGCGCAATAAAAGGTACAATCTTAAGTAGAATTCCCGAAGCAACGATCATAGACATTTCTCATCAGATACCAACATATAATATCCAGGATGCCGCATATATAATCAAAAACGCATACCCTAATTTCCCAAAATCAAGCATCCACATTATTGGCATTAAGGCCGAACAAACCAACCAATCGTCACACGTGATCGTACTGTCTGATGGGCACTTTTTTATTGGTGCCGACAATGGTATTTTTTCATTTTTGGAATCGCCTATAGAAAAAATCATTGAACTGCCCGCAGCCCTGTCAACTTTTCCAACACGTGATATTTTTGCGATCGCAGCTAGCGCTCTTGCAAAAGGGGCAAAAATGGAGGAGCTCGGACAAACAAAAGAAAATTTATTAGAACGTATGCCATTTCGTGCGGCTTCAATGGGCGATATGATCAGAGGCACTGTTGAGTATATCGACTCATACGGAAACGTGATGTGTAATATTTCTAAAGCACTGTTTGATCAGGTTGGAAAAGGGAACGAATTTAAGATCGAATTTGCCCGATATGAGATCGGCAAAATAAGCAAAACTTATAATGATGTGCCGGAAGGAGAAATACTTGCATTGTTTAATGCGGCTAACCAATTGGAGATTGCGATGAAAGGTGACAGAGCGAACAGCATGCTTAATTTAAAATTAAACGATTCTATAACCATACGCTTTCAATGATCATCAGAATCGTTAAAATGACATTCCAAACCGAAAAGGTAAGTGAGTTCCAACAACTCTTTATTGAATCAAAAGAACTCATTCGAAATATGCCGGGATGCAGCCACCTGGAATTATTGAATGACATAAATACTCCTGAAATATTTTTCACCTATAGCTACTGGAATTCCGAAAACGATTTGAATAACTATCGCAACTCAGAAGTATTCGCGAATGTTTGGTCGAGAACGAAAGTGCTTTTCAGCGCCAAACCGGAAGCATGGAGCGTTGAACAAAAGGTTGTGCTATAAAGTTATTAAACGCCTTCGCTTAATTCTAACCAACGAAGCGATTTTTCATCTAGTTGTGAAATTATATCTCCGATTTGTTCACTCCACTTTACAACATCATCATGATTATCAGTGCTTGAATTCAAAAGGGCCGTGATCTTATTTCTCTCAGCCTCTAAATGGGCGATATCTTTTTCCAACTGCTCGTATTCCAATTTTTCTTTGAAACTGAATTTCTTTTTTGAGGCAGCAATTTCAACAACTTTTTTTTCTTCAACTTTTTCTTCTATGACTTTATTCTCGACAGGGGTTTCTTGCCCTGATTTGGCTGCAATTTTATCCTCTGCTTCTTTCTTATCACGGTACTCCGTATAATTTCCGGGAAAGTCGCGCAGTACACCTACTCCTTCAAAAACAAACAGGTGATCCACCATTTTATCCATAAAGTAACGATCATGCGTAACAATCAAAACACAACCCTGAAAATTGGTAAGAAAATCCTCTAATACGCTTAATGTTACTATATCTAAATCGTTGGTAGGCTCATCTAGAATTAGAAAATTAGGATTTTTTATCAGTATGGTCATCAAATATAATCGTCTGCGTTCACCTCCGCTCAACTTCGAAACCATGCTGTATTGTACTTCAGGTGGAAACAAAAACTTGGTCAACAGTCCGGAAGCAGATAATTTAGAGCCATCCGCAAGTGGAATAAACTCTGCAATATCCTTCACCACTTCAATTACACGCTTATCTTCCGTCTGCTTCAACCCTTCTTGTGAATAATAGCCAAAGACCATTGTTTCACCCGTCTGAATCTCTCCGGAATCAGGAGTTTCCAAACCCATGATCATATTTAAAAAAGTAGATTTTCCTACTCCATTTTTTCCGATCACACCTATTTTTTCTCCCTTTTTAAAAATATAAGAAAAATCGTTTACAATTTTTGTCTCCCCAAATGCCTTTTTTATATTTTTAAATTCAAGGATCTTCCCTCCTATCCGACTCATCTTCACGCCCAATTCCAGCTTCGTTTCAGTTTTTCCGCTGAAAGCTTTATCTTTCGTATCCTCAAATGCGTTTAATCGCGACTTCGATTTTGTACCACGGGCTTTCGGCATTTTTCTTACCCATTCCAATTCTCTCCGGAATAAGTTTTTAGCCTTATCAATCTCACTTCCTTCTATAGCTTCACGTTCGGCCTTTTTCTCAACATAATATTGAAAGTCACCTCTGTAATGATGAAGTTTTCCGTCATCAATTTCAATGATCTCGTTGCAGATACGATCTAAAAAATATCGGTCATGCGTTACTAATAATAAAGTCATGTCCCTTGAAACCAAATAATTTTCAAGCCATTCGATCATCTCTACATCCAGGTGATTGGTAGGCTCATCTAGGATCAACAAATGCGGTTCGTCAATTAAAACTTTTGCAAGTGCCACACGTTTTTTTTGTCCACCGGATAACATTCCGATTTGTTTATCTAAAAAAGCAATTTTCAACCGTTGCAATACCTCCTGCACTTTTGCTTCGAACCCCCATGCTTCCAGCTTATCCATCTGCGCACTGCTTAGTTCCAGTTTAGAAGAAGTTTCATCATTATACTCTTTTTCAAATGCGGTAAGTGCTTCTTCGTATGCTCTAACAGCATTCAACATCGGATTATTAGTATTATAAATTGCTTCTAATACAGTATCATTTTCGTTGAATACAGGATTTTGGTCGAGGTAAGTCACAACAATATCCTTGCGGAAAGTTACACTGCCTTCATCAGCAATCTCTTTTCCGATGAGAATTTTCAGAAGAGTGGATTTTCCGGCACCATTTTTTGCGATCAAGGCAATACGATCACCTTGATTTAATCCGAAACTGATTTTATTGAATAATGGCTTTAGTCCAAACGATTTGGAAACTGATTCTACTGACAAGTAATTCACTGTAATTGACGCAATTAATGATCTAAATTTATTTTTAGAAGGCGCAAAGGTAGTTATAAATTCGGGGAATTCTCCTTTTTGATGTAGGTATAATTTACGATAGTATTGTCAGACGGCTCTTCTTCCTCAGACTGAAACAGCTCTTCTCCGCTTACATCAATTTTTTCGTTCTCCTGTTCATCTCCAAAATCATAGATGCGCGGAGGAGGGCCCTCTTTTCTGAAATTATATGCGGTGATCAATCCTGCAAGAGATCCGAGCATATGCGATTCCCAGGAAACACCACGCTGAAAGGGAAGTATCCCCCAAACAGCACCACCATATA
Organism: Bacteroidia bacterium; assembly: GCA_044377775.1. Classification (GTDB taxonomy): domain Bacteria; phylum Bacteroidota; class Bacteroidia; order 2-12-FULL-35-15; family 2-12-FULL-35-15; genus 2-12-FULL-35-15. Next base: position 5,235 of record JBILYL010000068.1, on the reverse strand, counting down.
AGAAAGTAACAAACAATGAAAGAGCAAGTAATCGTGTATCTTTTCTGAAAATCCCGCTAAAGAACAAAAAGGTTATAAAACCGTAAATGATTCCACTGGCACCAATATGATATGAATTCCTTCCGGCAGCCCAAACCCATACTCCAGTCATTAAATACACCCAAAAGAAAACATTAAATGCGATAGATCTGTAAAAATAGAAAATGATGGGGCCCAATACAAGCAAGGGAAGCGTATTCGAAATTAAATGAGGGAAGTCTGCATGAAGCAATGGGGCTGTTGCTATTCCTATAGAACCATGAATTGTTCGGGGATATAAACCGTACCAAGACAGATTTACATTTTCGACAAGTTCAAATAATTTGATGCCCCACAAAATGATCACAAACAAAGTAGGATAAATAAAACTAAAAAGTAATTTAGACTGCGTGTTTCTCATAAAGAAATAATTCCTTCTGTTTCACTCAATGTTTATACCAAAGACAATAAATGACAGAAAGACATAATTTGCTTTTATAAAGTAATTATTTACATTTGTTCATCAAGATAATGAAAAAAATCCTTCCACTATTTTTACTATGCATATTCCTGTTTAACACAGTGGGATACTATATTGTTTTTAAAGTAGCACAAGTTGAAATTAAAAGAGAAATCAAAAAAGAGATCAAACTTAATCTAAACAAGGATGAGCTGACAATAATTCGGTTCACACGAAAAGAAATAAAAAGCATACAATGGCTTGAAATAAATAAAGAGTTCTTTTATTCTGACCAACTTTTCGATATTGTCAGAACAACAGAAGACGAATCTTCTGTCACGTTTTACTGTATCAATGATAAACAAGAGAAGAAACTATTCAGCACCCTTGAAGATCAGGTATTAAAACACTTTCAAAACAATAAGAATTCTAATAAAAACAAAACGAATATTGTTAAAACCGATTTTTTTGAGGAACAACTTACGACTATCAGTATATCTAAACCTTCTCTTCTAAACAAAAGTCCTTATGATTGTCGTGCATATTCTGTCTCTTTAAGTATCTCCACACCTCCACCCAGAAGTTAATTGCATAAAGCAATAGTGGTTTAGAATCGGAAAAATACCGATGAATACTTAATATAAATTCAATTCACATGAAAAAAAGACAGCTTTTAACTGTTGCCTTAATGCTTTGTGCATTTCTGGCAACGGCACAAAACATTACGATAATCGACAAAACCAGCAGAGAAACAATTCCCGGTGTTGTTGTATATTCAAATAATCCCAAATTATCATTATTAACAAATGCAAAAGGTCAAGCAGACATTTCATCATTTAAAGCAGCCGATAGTATCTTTTTTAAATTTGTTGGATATACGCCAATTCATTATAGTTACGCTCAATTGGAAACGATAAAATTCAAAGTAGAATTATCTGAAACAGCTATTTCGTTAGGCGAGATCATCATTTCTTCAAATAGGTGGGAAGAAGACAAGATAGAAACTCCAAATCGGATTGAAAAGATCACGAAAAAAAATATTGCTTTTCAAAATTCTCAAACCTCAGCAGATGTATTAGAAACAAGCGGTTATGTTTACATACAAAAAAGCCAATTGGCGGGCGGATCGCCTAATTTAAGAGGATTTGCAACAAACAGGGTAATGATTGTTGTTGATGGGATCCGCATGAATAATGCCATTTTCAGATCCGGAAATCTGCAGAATGTAATTTCAATCGATGCATCTTCTATTGAAAGCACTGAAATATTATTTGGACCTGGCGCAGTAATGTATGGCAGCGATGCCATTGGCGGGGTTATGGATTTTCATACGCTTAGACCCAAATTGAGCGACAGTGCATCGAAAATCCTTTTTACAGGAGGCGCAACAGGTCGGTATTCATCTGCAAATACTGAAAAAACAGGCCATATTGATTTTAATATTGGTTTAAAAAAATGGGCATTTCTTACAAGTATTTCCTATTCCGACTATGACGACCTCAGAACAGGAACGTACGGAAATAATTATTTTCTCCGGCCATCATACGTTGAAACCATTGATGGTAAAGATTCTATGTTTGTTAATACAGATTCTTCATTGCAGGTTGGTTCAGCGTTTAGCCAATTCAACTTTATGCAAAAAATACTTTTCAAACCCAACAAAAATCTGGAAATCGATTATGCATTGCATTATTCTATTACCTCAAATGCACCAAGATACGACAGATTGTATTTAGATGCGGATGAAAATGGTGTGCTTGATAACGCAGAATGGTATTACGGTCCTCAAAAATGGGTAATGAACCGATTGGGAATTACAAGCACGAAATCTACCAAAATATTCGACCAGTTGCGTTTTTCAGCAGCAATGCAGTATTACGAAGAAAGCAGACATGATAGAAAATTCAACAATAAAAAAATACGGAATCAAACAGAAACAGTAGATGCCTATTTGGTAAATTTAGATCTCGACAAAAAAATAAATAAAAAAGCGACTTTATTTTATGGATTGGAAGCCGTGTTTAACATTGTTGGGTCTGAAGCAAATCGTGTACATATTGAAACACTCGCTGAAGAACCAACAAACACACGCTACCCTGACGGCTCCACTTGGCAGGCATACGGTGCATATTTAAATCTGAAATACAAATTGCGTCCAAAATGGATTGCGAATGCAGGCGCCCGTTATACGCATTATATAATTACCGCCGATTTTGACACGACAATGTTCCCATTTCCATTTACACATGCAGAAAACAGCAACGGTGCATTAAATGGAAGTCTGGGTCTGGTTTTCAGCCCGAATCAAAACTGGCAAATCTACCTGAATGGGTCAACAGGATTCCGCGCACCCAATATTGATGATATGGGAAAAGTGTTTGACTCGCAACCAGGAACGGTTGTTGTTCCGAATGCAGACTTGAAACCCGAATATGCATACAATGCAGAAATCGGAACAGCAAAAACAATTGGAAAGTTCCTGAAAATAAATTTTGCAGGATATTACACATTATTAAAAGACGCTTTGGCAAGAAACTCCTATCAATACAATGGAAAGGATAGTATTGAATATGACGGACAATTAAGTCAGGTAATGGCGATTCAAAACGTTTCACAGGCAGAAGTCTTCGGAATACAAGGAGGTTTGGAGATCAGTTTCGGCAAAGGATTAGGTTTAAAAAGCACAATCAGCTATCAGAAAGGGAAAGAACAAAGCGAAGACAGTTTGACCTATTATCCCAAACCACATGTTGCCCCACTTTTTGGAAGTACCCATTTAACATATGTCAGAAAAAAACTAAAGTTCGATTTGTACGCGCAATACAACAAAAAAATGGTTTATGAAGATCTTCCATTAGTTGACAGAACTGACAATGCACCGTATGCAAAAGATGAAAACGGGCGACCGTTCGTACCAGGCTGGTATACGATCAATTTTAAGGCAGCATTTTATATGAATAAATACCTTGCTGTAAATGTCGGAATTGAAAACATCACAGACCAGCTTTACCGATCATACTCTTCAGGAATAAGTTCTCCGGGAAGAAATTTTATTGTTTCACTGAATGCACAATTTTAAGACAAATTAGACTGAAATAACAGAGAAAGAAGTAGTTACTAAGACTTCTTTCTCTTTATTTTTTACCAATCACAGTCAAAAAACAACCGTTTAATAAAAAAAAGCAGCCATTCCCGAAAAAGCTTGTTTTTTTTTGTTTTTTTGCTTAATATTGCATCTAGGAATTACAATTATTAAAACAACGAAATCATTACGATAATGAAAACAAAATTCTTCACTTGCCTTTTTTTAGGTTCTGTTTTTTACTTTGCGGGTAAAAACACAATTTCTGCCCAAGGTCAATACCAATGTGGGACGACACAGGCGCACCAACGACTTTATGAGAAGCATCCTGAGCTGCAAAAAGCTCAAGCTGATTACAATGCTATATTAGATGAGCAGATAAAAGCTAAAAAGGGATCTAAAATGGCAGAACAGGTCTATATCATTCCTATCGTATTTCACATTCTCCATACAAATGGATCAGAAAACATTTCTGATGCGCAAATAATTGATCAAGTAGCAATTTTAAATCGCGACTTCCGCAAAATGAATTCTGATACTGCAGCAATTGTTCCTCCTTTTCAGGCTTTAGCTGCTGACTCTAAAATTGAATTTCGTTTAGCTCAAATTGATCCAAATGGTAACTGTACAAATGGTATCGACAGAATTTATTCTCACAAAACCAATCAGGCAAATGATGAATCGAAATTAAACCCTTGGCCTCGCTCTAAATACTTAAATGTATGGGTAATCAAAACAATGGAAAGTGTTGGAACTGCAGGGTATGCGTATTACCCTGGTGCAACTCATCCTTGGTACATGGAGCCATTTGATGGGATTATCATTATTCACCAATACATTGGTAGTATCGGAACTGGTACTGTTGGTCAATCAAGAGCATTAACTCATGAAATTGGTCACTGGCTGAATTTACCTCATACATGGGGTTCAACCAATGAACCGGAAGTTGGATGTGGAGACGAAGGCGTGAATGACACACCAATAACAAAAGGTCACCTTTCTTGTGGAAACAGATATGATTACACATGTGATTCCAAAACATTATCTGCAACTTATTCATTCGGAGGTGTTACAACTTCTTCCGGAACAACAGATCCAACAGCTGCTCCTGAAGCAGTAGATTCATCGATTACTTTCACGAGTGTTTCTGCAAACGGTGTTTCTGCAAATTCAGCTTCAGCCGGTATGTTTGAATTTTCTGATTGGGATAATGGCGGTGTTGCTATTGACGGTGATACAACTTATACTTCGTTAACCGGAGCAATAAATACAGCTAAATATTACGAATTTACTGTAACTCCTGATTTATTTTCGAATGCATTATCATTATCTGCAATTACATTTAATGTTAAACGTGATACAAATGGTATCAGAACTTTTGCCGTTCGCTCAAGCGCTGATGGTTATGCAAGTAATTTAGCAGCAACTATTTCTCCTGCAAATCCTAACTTAAGTACAAGAGCAGGAAATATATTTTTCATTAAAAATGATACAACTGTTTCGTTGACAGGTAGTAAAATTACATTAACCGGTGCTTCATTTACAAATATCAATAATGCTTCCCGTACATTCCGTATTTATGGATGGAATGCAGAAGACAGCACAGGAACTTTTGGTATCGATAATGTTTCATTAACCGGAACTCATGGTATAATCGAAAACGTTGAGAACTATA
>JBILYL010000314.1:0-3402 GCA_044377775.1 Bacteroidia bacterium | reverse complement strand
GTTTGCAATTCCGCAATCGGATCCGGCCTGTGAAAGGAATAATTCCATTTCACGCATGTTGTTGGTGAAGATAGATGAAGATAAACCTTGAGGAACGCCATTTTGCATTGCAATTGCTTCTTCAATAGTTGAGTATTTCATTACATATAATATCGGAGCAAATGTTTCTTCCTGAACAATATGGTATTCATTTTTTGCTTCAATAACACATGGTTTTACATAACATCCGCTTTCGTAACCGTCACCGGATAATACGCCACCTTCAACAAGTATTTTCCCGCCTTCTAGTTTTGCTTTTTCGATCGCGTTCAAATAATCAACAGTTGCATTTTTATCAATCAATGGTCCGACATGATTCGTTGAATCCAACGGATTACCGATTTTCAATTGTGCATATGCATTTTTAATTACTTCAATAGTTTTATTGTAAACACTTTCGTGAATGATCAATCTGCGGGTAGACGTACAACGTTGTCCTGCTGTACCTACTGCGCCAAAAACGGCACCAACCAAAACCATACTCAAGTCTGCATGTTCAGAAACAATGATCGCATTGTTTCCACCCAATTCTAAAATTGTATTTCCGAAACGTTCTGCAACGGTTTTAGATACGTGTCTTCCGATACGTGTTGAACCGGTGAAAGAAACCAAAGGAATGCGTTTATCATTGTTGATGAGATCACCGGATTCGTTACCGATCACTAAACAGCTAACACCTTCCGGAACATTATTGTTTTTTAATACGTCTGCAATTATATTCTGACAAGCGATAGCACACAGCGGTGTTTTCGAACTTGGTTTCCAGATACAAACATCTCCACAAACCCATGCTAAGGCAGCATTCCAGCTCCAAACAGCAACAGGAAAGTTAAATGCAGAAATAATTCCTACAACCCCGAATGGATGCCATTGCTCGTACATGCGGTGCATAGGGCGCTCGCTGTGCATTGTCAAACCGTAAAGTTGACGGGATAATCCAACAGCAAAATCACAGATATCGATCATCTCTTGTACTTCACCCAAACCTTCCTGCAAACTTTTCCCCATTTCGTAAGAAACAAGTTTACCAAGAGGCTCTTTGTATTTTCGCAATTGATCACCCATTTGGCGAACGATCTCTCCGCGTTTCGGTGCAGGCATTAATCGCCATACTTTAAACGCTTCATCAGCTGTTTTCATTACATTGACGTAATCTTCAGCGGTAGCAGCATTGATACTGCCGATCAATTGTCCGTCAACGGGAGAATACGAATCGATCTTTTTCCCTTTTGTGTGTGTATGTTTTAATCCGGTAGATGCACCGTAATTGTTTTCTTTGATACCGAGTTCTTTTAGAACAGATTCAATTCCAAAAGATTTTGTGGTTAATGTTTCTGACATAGCATTTGTTTTTTTATTGGGTAACAAATTTAGTCAAAAACAGTCAATGCCAATATTTAATTGAACAAAAATTCGACTAGTTTTTTGAAGGGATAGATTTTGGATCTACGATGGCTGTGAACTTAGCAGCAATATAGGTTGCGATAGGAGAGAAACATTGTGCAACAATTTTCTTTGGGTTATTTTCTTTCGATGAAAACCTAGAGGTTGCTATTCCGGCATTTACTGTTTTACCGGTTTTGTCTAAAATGGAATAGTGAACAATTACCTCCCGCTGATATGTATCGGTATTGATATCATAAGAGTTCATGTCATTTTTAATGTCGAGTTCGTTGACAAAAATAAAATACTCGCTCAGGTATTTTTTGTTCAGATATGAAAGCACTTCTGTATTTGTAAGTTTTGTGTTCATGAACTTTTTATCGTTGTTCTGCTGAACAGTAATTTGTCCGTTTGAAATTCCGCTTTGTGATTTACCTGCAGCTTTAGCATCGCTTGGCTTTCCAACAAGGTCGTACGACAAGTTTGTTGATTTGTAGGTATATTCAAGATCCTTGGACATTTTTGCCGAATCGGCATAAAACGATACGACAGAAATGGATGATTGCAGTTTTAATTTTAACTGAGCATCCAGTTGATATCTGAAATTTTCACGAATGGTTTCCCATTCCCATTTTGTTTGTTGATTGATTTTCTGATCGATCTCACTCATGTATAGTTTTGGTTCGAACGGCACCAGACAAACTTTACCGCTAACCGTTTTTCCAAGAGCATCGTTGGAACGTGTTCCTTCCTGAGCGAATGAAGCGGCCCATAGCAAAACAAAAAACAGGAGAGAAGAATATTTTTTGGAGATCATTTTAAGCGTCTTAATAAATTATTTAAATATGGCTCTTACTATATCGTTTCCGTTTGCATACAACAACAATGCCAGCAGCAAGAACATTCCCACATATTGTGCATACTCCATAAATTTTTCATTTGGTTTTCTGCGTGTGATCACTTCATACAATAAGAACATAACATGACCGCCATCCAAAGCCGGGATTGGTAATATGTTCATGATTGCCAGAGCGATGCTTAAGAATGCGGTAAAGCCCCAGAAGTTTTCCCAGTCCCACGATGTGCTGTAAGCACTGGCAATGGTTCCGAATCCGCCCAATTGTTTGTGAGCATCCTTAACCGTAAAGATCACAGAAAATTGTTTCACATAATCAACAAGTGTCTTTTTCGCTTTAGAAAATCCTGCTGGGAATGCTTCAAAAAAGGAGTAGTTGATAGTATCAAGCGTTAAAAATTTATTCATCGCTGCAGTGTGGAAACCAATTGTTCCGTCTTTATTTACCGGTGTCCGAAGTAACAGGGTGTCTGCACCTCTTAAAACTTCTATGTTTGCAACGGTATAAGGATTTGCTTTTAACGTTTTTGTTACTTCGTTAAAAAAGCTTGCTGGTTTGTTGTTGATCGCAATTATTTTATCTCCTTTTTTAAATCCTGATTTTTCAGCAGCAAGTCCGGGAGCAACTGAATCCACAATACAAGGAATACGTGGAGCAACAAAAGGACTCTTGCTGTTTTTAATCATTTCACTGATGTTGTCCTCAGTAACAGCTATGTCTAGTTTACTTCCATCGCGCTCGATCTGAATACTTTTGTAATCGTTCAGTACAATTTCACCTGTTATTCTAGAAAAGTTTTCTACGGCTTGGTTGTTTACAGAAACAATTTTATCTCCGTCTTTCAATCCCATTTTTAAAGCAAGTGAGTCGCAAGCAATACCATAGGTTGCATTTTGTGTTGGAAGATATTCTTCACCCCAGGCGAACAATACCATTGCATAGATCAGAATTCCCAAAATAACATTTACGGTTACTCCGCCAATCATTATGATCAAGCGCTGCCAAGCAGGTTTCGAACGGAATTCCCAATCCTGAGGAGGCAATTTCATTTGTTCCTTATCCATCGATTCATCGATCATTCCGGATATTTTCACATATCCTCCCAATGGAAGCCAGCCGATAC
>JBILYL010000315.1:0-3402 GCA_044377775.1 Bacteroidia bacterium | reverse complement strand
TTTAATGTCTTCAATAGTTTCTGTTGGATATCCCAATTGCAAAAAGAATGCTGGTTTGATTGAATGCTTTTTCAATAATCGAGTTGCCTCAAAAATTTGTTCTACACGAATGCCTTTGTCCATGGCATCTAATATTTTTTGTGAACCACTTTCAGCTCCCATCCAAACTATCTCGCAGCCGGATTGAGCAAGTAATTCGATGGTGTTTTCTTCTAATAATAAATCGGCTCTCGATTGTATTTTATATTTTATTTTTATTTTCTTATTTTTAATTTCGTTAGCAAATGATTTTAACCATCCTGGCTTTAATCCAAAAATATCGTCTGCAAACCAAATGTGATCAAATTTAAATTTTTGTTGTAATAGTTCTATTTGCGCGACAATGATTTCTGGTGAATGCGTGTTGTATCTATTTCCATAGATGGGTTTTGCGCACCAATTACACTTATACGGACAGCCTCTTGTGGTTACCATGTTTAATGAAAAATAACCATTCTTGCTTTGCCACATTTTTCTGTAAGGCTCAATATCAATCAGGTCCCACGCTGGCAATGGTAGTTGATCTAAGTCTTTTAATACCGTTCTGTTTGCTGTATTTATAACTTGGTTGTTTTCGAAATAGCTAATCCCATTAATTTTATTTAATTCAATTTTCTCTTTCCCTGAAAGATTGTCCATTAGCTCCAAGAGGGTTTGCTCTGCTTCGCCTTTGATTATAAAGTCTGCTCCTTTTTTTAAATATTCTTCAACATGATCTGTAGAATCACTACTGGAAACGATTATTGTGCAATTGTATGCTTTAGCAAATTGTTGCATTTTATATGCTGCATTGCGCATATTTGTTAAGCACATTTTTGTTAAATAATTAAACCCATCGTCATAAATCACAAAAACATCCGGTTTAATTTTTTCTAAAGATTTATTTATTTCATTCGGATCAGTTTCAAATTGGATGTCATGCAAGTACACATCATATCCTTTTTCGCGTAAATAGGAAGCAGCATATATTGTTCCTAAAGGTGGATATGGAGTTCCTGCATTGAATTGCTTCGAATCAAATTTCAAAAAATAAGAGTGCGTGAATAGGACTTTCATTAGATTTTGTGTGAATCAAATTTCAACATACGTTCTTCTAAGGCCAACAAAACTTTCTTCTGAAACCCTTGCGGATGATGTTTTGAAACATTTTTACGTGTTCGCATATTTAAATCAAAATCTGTTTCATTGAAGTATGAAAACTTCTTCTTCCACCTTTTTAAGGTAATTCTAAAACAGAAATTATCTAGATTTTCTCCAATTCTACCATTGAGTATATTTTCAGATAACGCTTTTAATTTTGATCCGCTTTCAATGGGATAGCTTTTTTTAAAGTCGTGGTCTAAATTAGGCATACTGTCTAACGCCCATTTGTTCTTGATTAAGAATTGATGAAACAGCCGTTCGTTATAGACAGGGATCAATGTTGAAATTTCAGAAGCTGTGAATAGATTCCTATCATGTATTTCTAAATGATCCGAATCAATAAAATAATTCACGCAAAAATATTTTCTGGAATTAAATAGAAATACTTTCTTAAATAAAACAAGTAGCGTTCTGCTTAACCACAATCTTCCTGGACGAGTAATGATGAAATAATCTACATCACCGTCTTTTGACAGAACCCCTTTTGAATAAGAACCTGAAATACAAACACATTCGATAAAGGGAAATTTACTAATAATTCTACTATACGACTTCACTTTTGATTCAATCAATTTAGCCCTTTTTTCATCTTCTTTTCGCTTCAAAATGTTTTGTGAAGAACTGAAAAAGGGCATATAGTAGCCTTCGATATTCTGTAAAAAACTCCCTTCAACTAATTGGGCGATTGAAATTTTTAATGTTTCTTCATTATCAGGTTTATCAATGTATTTTTTGATCTCTTCAAGAGTGAGTGGGAAGTCAAAAATATCGAAATAGGAAATTGTTTTTAAAATAGACTTTTTGATTGGATCAAACGAATGAAAATACCCTAAAGTAGTTGTATGCGGTAAATGTAATTCGTTTCCCATAAAATTTGTTTTTGCTCTATCAGCAAAAGTTTCCAATGTTTATCCCTAGCAATATTTGTAATTCTGTTAATATCGCAATTGTCGGCTAAAACGATATAAATTTCGGAATATTTATTGGTATAATCTTTTAATTGTGTAAAAAAGTTGATAAAAAACGCTCCGTTCTCGCCAGCATTCCAAGCTGCCTGTTCAACGGAAGAATAATTACTAAAAAAATAGGGTGGATTAATCACGATGAAATCAAATTGTTGTGTTGGGATGTTTGAAAATAAATCAGACTCAACCGCTGTTATTTTTTGAGATTTTAGGTGTTTGTTATTCCTTTGAAGATTCAGCTTGATACCTTTAATGGCATTCGTGTTTATATCAAAACAGGTTACAATTGCGCCATTTCGTAATGCAATAAAGCTGATTAGACCACTACCAGCGCAAGGCTCACAAAATGTTTTTCCATCAAGATTTAATCTTTCTACAAAGGCGGCAAGGTATTTACTACTGAAAAAGAAGTTGGGGTGAAATATTCCTTTTAGAATGAGTAACTCTAGGTTTTTATAATGAAATATCCTTTCCTTTTTCAAGTAGATGGAAAGAACCGGTTTTACAAACAGTGTAACAAGATATTTTAAAAGTTTTGACATTAAAAACCTTCTTTTTCAGGTTGCCGATATTTCCAGATTTTGTGCAATAATTTTATTTCGTAGGGATATGCATATATTTTTGTAATGTATCTTATCGCTGCAATTAGTTTAATCAATCGTTTTTGAAAGCGAGACAATCTTATATCTGTAGCAGTAGGAAAATATCCATTTAGAACCGTTTCAAAGCTTTTTATTTTATCAATCATATAGGGTTTTATCCAAGGTGTAAGTGGATTTTTGCGCAAATCAAAGTTTTCCCATTCTAAACTAACCCAATCTTCTAATTTTTCAGGGAAACGAAAACCTTTTTCTGTAATTTCTTTATATAATTCACTGCCTTCTGTTGGTACAGGTGAATACACATAAATTATAATTTCGGTCAATGGATTTGCTTTCTTTACTTCACGGATAAAATCGATTTCCTCTAAAATATTCTTATAGACTGCTTGTTCTGTTTCTCCTGGAAAACCTAAAACAAATGAATATTCGGGAATAATGTTGAATTTTCTCAACCGTGCAGCAAAAGAAAGAATTTGCTCTCGAGTTTGAGTCCCTCCTTTATCCATCATTTTTAATAAATCGTTGTTTCCTGTTTCTGCACCAAAAAATATCATCTTGCATCCAGCATCGCTCATTAACTGAAGCGTTTCGTCTTGATATTTGTTGATTGTATCAATTCGCCCCTCGCCCCACCAGATCATCTTTTCACTTTT
>JBILYL010000313.1:0-3425 GCA_044377775.1 Bacteroidia bacterium | reverse complement strand
CTGAATCACAAAGCCCAAAGTAGGACTACCAGGAAAATCGAACAATCCTTCCGCTCCGAAAATAAAAGAAGCATTGAGAATAACGATAGAGATATTAATGAAATTAACGCTTATCAGCAGGGTCGCCAATAAACGCTTCGGAGCTTCAATGATCTGTAATATCTTTTGATCTACTTTAGAATCGGAGGTCCTTAACTCCTCCATATCGTTGGGTGACAATGAGAAAAATGCTGATTCGGCTGCAGAAACCAATGCAACAACAAGCAACATAATGAACATGGCAACTATTGCGACAACAATACTTAAAGATAATGGGTTAACGACAATGCTTAAAAGCGAAGGATGAAACAGAAGACTGGTACTCGTGACGGCCAAAATATCGGAATATTAGTTAAACTTATTTTTGCAAAGATAGTGGTTTGCAAACAAACGCATCAAAAAGGAAGATCATCCACTGTTTTAGGGCTATTGCTCTGTCCTTCATCCGCATTACCTACTGAAGGAGAATTCTCCTTTTTACTTAAAATAGTAAACGTATCACCAACAATTTCTGTTGAATTTCGTTTATGGCCTTCCTTATCGTCCCATGAACGGGTGCGCAATTTCCCTTCGAGATAGATCGTCATTCCCTTTTTCAAGTACTTTTCTGCAATTTCCGCCAATCCTCTCCAAACAACAATACTATGCCATTCCGTTTGTTCCTGACGTACTCCGCTTTTATCTTTAAATACCTCTGTAGTAGCCAGCGTGAAGTTAGCAACCGCCGTTCCACCTTCCAAGTGGCGCACTTCAGGATCTTTCCCTAAGTTTCCAACCAATATTACTTTATTGACACCTGCCATTTTTTAAAAAATTTATTTAGAACAAACATAAGAAAAAATGGTCTTAATTCCGAAGAAGAAAATGATTGTTGCAAGTCATTTCGAGCGCGACCAAAGGTCGGTTACCCTAAGCGCAGTCGAATATCTTATTGTAACTATATATTATTGAGCATCTTATGAAATTTTTTAGTTGATTGCTGAAATATAGTTAAAACATTTATTACAAAAATTAAACAAAATCTTAGACATAAAATCTATAACGAAGATCGTACTAATTTACATCTGCGGTGCAACGAAGATTTTCATTCAGAAAAAGAAAAAAACTAATCCTTTGTAAACAAAGTGAACTCATTAGGATGCGAATTTCTAATGCATTACCGGCCAAGGTGTTTTGATTTTGATTGTTTCATGTAATCACCGATAATAAAAAATATTTTTTAAGAACTCTCAAAAATTTTATTTGTTAGTTCTCCTATCTTTTCTCATTACCGTTTTTTTTAAACTTGCATATTAGAGAATACGGTTCCAAATCATAGAAATATTTTTGGTCGGCAACTTTCTGCTAAGCAAAATATGTTCTATTTTAAATCTTTCAAGCAACGAATAGCGCATCCTAGGCCTTTCATATCCTTTTGAAAACGCATTTCTCCAAGATCATCTATACCAAGCATGATATAACTAGCAGAATCATTCACTAATTTATCCGATGCCCACCAACATGTTTCTGGCAAAGAATAGGAATGTATATTTACTGTATCTATAGTGCTATCTATAGCATCGATAGTCGTATCATAAAAAATTCTTCTATGTCCAAAATATGCACTTGCTTTAAATGAATTATCGTCCTTTCTTAAGTAATAAAAAGCATTTTTTATTCCTCCAAATTCATCAAATAATTTCAACCAATCATTATTTGATGGTATTCTCCAACCTGCAGGTGCTAGACCTCTTGGGTCATTAAGTGCATAATAATTATACAAAATTCTTTCCGTTTGTTTGTCATCAGAATCCTCATAATAACACCAGGCAGCTTGCTTTTTTCGCTTGGCTTTTTCCCACTCTTCCTGCGTTTGTGCTTGTAAAATGCTGTCTCCATTACAAAATTTTGTCACCTTCAGGTTTTCTGTCGACCATATTTGCGTTCCAATCTTCACTTCTTTTTGTACCGTACCTTTTAAAGAATCAACAAGTTGTTTTATTTGATCCCCAGAAAAGACAAAATCTCTTTTAAAATCATCTCTAACTTGTTGCGGCTGACTCATCAACCAAGCTCCTAAAGCTTCTTGCTCAGAAATATAATTGGTATCGCGAACAACGTTATTTTGAATTGCTAGAGGCTTCTCAATCTTCTTAGCTGTCTGACAATTAACTAAGAATAATAAACTGAATATGAAGATTAATGTTTTCATAGCTTTAACTATACTTTTTTCTTACAGTACTTTATCAAGAAACGCGATTTTATTAATAATACATTTGAAGCGTGAACCAAGTGTCACCTTTCTTTCGTTGAATAAAAAGGATACATTTGGGCTTAGGTAATTTATCAGCGCCAACTTTGATAATTGACACTTCATCCTCACTTCCAATTACAGACTTCCAGCAAATTTTTTGAGATGGGGAAATTTCATGACTCGACATTTTTTGTACAAAGTCGTTATCGCACCACTCAATTGAATCCATTTTAAGACCGAGCGAAGATAAACAGCTTAAATAGACTGTTTGCTCTGCAGGAGATAATTTTACGAATAATTCATTAGTCATTCTTCCGCCAAATCTAAAATTAGCGTCATCAACTTTTGAAACTTTAACCTCTTGACCGAAGGAGTTTAAAGAGATGAAAATTAAAATTATAAGAAGTGGTGTTTTCATTATGATAATATTTCTTTTAAATATAGTCTTTTAAAATTAATTTCTGTGTAGACCGCTTTAAAATTTATTTTTAAATAAACGAACATTTATTATTATTATTTTAAATTTGTTCAACTAACCTTTTAGCAAAGTAGTCTATTTAAACTTTTCCGTATGAACTATAAAATTTTTAGTATTCTTTTGTCGATAGTAATTTTAGAAAGCTGCAGTAATCCAACTTCGACAGACAACTCAGTCAATTTTGATTCGGAAGAACACGTTGCTCCACCACCACCGCCCGATGGTTCGGAATATACAGAAGGAGAAATGGAAGGAGACGGCGGTCAAAATTTAACACCCTCTGAAATTCAATGGAAAGACGGAAATTCATATACCTATGACTATACAGAAGTCATAGATTATATCGATAGGGCTGGAGAAACACACCAAATTACAGTTTACAAAAGAAATCAACCTACTACTGTTCATCAATGTGAACTTTTAACTTGCAAATGGTGTTCAAAGCAATATGATGCAGTGAACTATAGTGTAAAAGAATATCCAAATATCTCGTGGATGACAAAGCTTGAGAAGGACATGAACTTATACGAAGCACAAGAGGCGTTTTTTGGTGTTTACATTGAAAAGGGCATGTTTGGCTATGATGAGGCTCGTCTCAATTTCTATGATGTCGAAAACAATCGTGTTCGAATAGAATGGCAGTACACTTGTAATTATAACAGTAAAGATTTTTGC
>JBILYL010000384.1:0-2603 GCA_044377775.1 Bacteroidia bacterium | reverse complement strand
CTTTTGATCGCTTTTGCAGGATTGAAAAAAAAATAAGCACTTCTTAATTAATCAAATATCTATTTTCAAATGAGCAACTACTCCAGTTATCAGGCAATGATGCGTAAAATAGCCGATATTCAATATGCCTCAGCTGTTTTAAACTGGGATCAGGAAACATATATGCCTCCCAAAGGAGCCAATTTCCGTGCACAGCAATTATCTACATTGGCAGGAATAGGTCATGAACTCGCTACCTCAAAAGAGTTGGGAGAACTTCTGAATACTTTATCTGAAGATACCACCCTTTCCGAAAAAGAAAAAAGGAACATCAGACAATCATTGAAAAGTTTCAACGATAATAAAAAATACAGTACAGAATTTGTTCAGCTTTTAAGCAAAACGATTTCGGAAACTTTTCAGGCCTGGCAAAAAGCAAAAGCAGATAATAATTTTGCGCTCTATGCTCCTCACCTCGAAAAATTAGTGAAACTAAAACGCGAAGAATGTAAACTATTGGGCGATTTTGTTCATCCATACGATGCCTTACTGAATCAATATGAGCCGGGATCAAAAACAGCTGACCTGGAAGTTCTATTCACTGATGTAAGGGAACAATTGGTAGCATTTGTTAAAAAAATCGCTGAAAAGCCTCAAAATAAGGATGCGTTCATGTATTTACATTATGATAAACAGCAACAGTGGGACTTGGGTTTGGATCTGTTGAAACAGATGGGATACGATTTTGAAAGCGGACGCCAGGATGAATCTTCCCACCCTTTCACTACGAATTTCAGTCCTGAAGATGTACGTGTGACCACACGCATTAATGTAAATGATATCAATGAAATGATCTGGAGCTGCATACATGAAGGAGGGCATGCATTATACGAACAAGGATTGCCTTCAGAGGAATATGGTTTGCCATCAAGCGAATACGTTTCATTAGGAATTCATGAATCACAATCCCGGCTTTGGGAAAACAATGTGGGGAGGAGTTTGCTCTACTGGAAAGCAAATTATCCGAAATTACAGAATGCTTTTCCCGAGAACTTGAAATCGGTAAACACGGAGGATTTTTACAAGGCGATGAACATTGTTAAACCTTCGCTCATAAGAACTTCCGCAGATGAACTCACGTATCATTTTCACGTTTTGATACGCTTTGAAATTGAAAAAGCATTGATCGAAGGACTAATTGAAGTGAACGAACTGCCTGCTTATTGGAATCAGAAGTACAAAGAATATTTAGGAATAGAAGTACCAAACGATTCCTCCGGTGTTCTTCAGGATATTCATTGGAGTCATGGCAGTTTCGGATATTTCCCCACCTATTCATTGGGAAGTTTTTATGCAGCACAATTTTTTGCACAGGCAAAGAAAGAAATTACTGGACTAGAAGCTGAAATTGAAAAAGGAAATATGAAACCCCTATTAGATTGGATGAGAGAAAAGGTTCACCGCCATGGAAAATATTACTCAGCAGAGGAACTCTGCATTGCAATAAGTGGAGAAAAGTTAAATTTCAAGTACTTTATGGACTATGCAACCAAGAAATACACCAAATTATATGATTTATAGTCGTTTTTTTCTGCTTTTTGCTGTTTAAAACTCAATTATTTATCAACACTCTGTTACAACTAAACCGTTTACGTAAATACTGTAAAACACTAAAAAAGAACCAATTAACACAAATAAAAACAAAGTCTTTTTGTAGTTAAAAAAAAGATTCCGGACGAAAAAACCGATTTTTATAGCCTAATTTTTGTTACTTTTGGGCTTTCATTTTAATAAATAACAAAAACAAAAAAATCATAAAAATGAACGAATTTGGAATAAAGGGTAAGCATTCAAGTATCGCAAATTTAGGACTTGAAAATGTATCCGCAGCCTATTGGAATTTAAATGCAGCGGAACTTGTAGAAGAAACATTATTAAGAGGTGAAGGTGTTTTAACCGACACAGGAGCTTTAGCTGTTGATACTGGCGAATTTACTGGACGATCTCCAAAAGATAAATTTGTAGTAGAAGATGCGAAAACAAAAGATACGATCTGGTGGGGTGATGTAAATTTCAAATTCGATGCAGAAAAATTCGATGTTGTTTACAATCGTGTATGTGCTTATTTGTCGGGCAAAGAGGTTTATGTTCGTGATTCTTACGCTTGCGCTGATCCGAAATACCGCCTGAATATCCGCGTGGTTACTGAATACCCTTGGTCAAACTTATTTGCAAACAACTTGTTCTTGCGTCCTACTCATGACGAGATCATGCGTTTCGATCCTGAATGGACAATCATCTGTGCACCGGGTTTTAGAGCAACGCCAGAAATTGACGGAACACGTCAACACAATTTCACGATCATGAACATGACCAAAAAGATCATTTTGATTGGTGGTTCAGGGTATACCGGTGAAATTAAAAAAGGAATTTTCTCATTATTGAATTATATTTTACCACACGAAAAAGGTGTTTTATCAATGCATTGCTCTGCAAACATTGGTAAAGATGGCGATACGGCTATTTTCTTCGGATTATCAGGAACAGGAAAAACAACGTTGTCTGCCGATCCTAACCGCGGATTAATTGGTGATGACGAGCATGGATGGAGCGATACAGGAGTC
>JBILYL010000353.1:0-2984 GCA_044377775.1 Bacteroidia bacterium | reverse complement strand
GCTATGCGAAATGTGTGGATCTGACGAAAGAAAAGGAACCCGAAATTTTTGCTGCCGTTAAATTTGGAGCATTGCTTGAAAACATCGAAAACTATGAAAATACGTCAACTGTCGACTTTTCAAATATCTCTAAAACAGAAAATACTCGTGTTGGCTACCCAATTCATTTTATCGAAAACGCAGTTGAACCATCTGTAGGAAATATCCCAAAAAATATTTTCTTCCTTACTTGCGATGCGTATGGCGTTTTACCTCCGATCTCAAAATTAACAACCGGACAAGCAATGTATCATTTCATTTCCGGATATACTGCGAAAGTAGCCGGAACGGAAATGGGAATTACAGAGCCTACATTAACTTTCTCCGCTTGTTTCGGAAAAGTTTTCTTGCCTTTGCATCCTACTAAATATGCAGAGTTATTAGGTAAAAAACTAAAAGAGAACAATGTAAATGTTTGGTTAGTAAATACCGGTTGGTCCGGTGGTGCTTTCGGAGTTGGCAGCCGTATGAAATTATCATACACCCGCTCAATGATCACAGCTGCTTTAACCGGAAAATTAAACAGCATCAAATACGAAACACTTCCTGTGTTTGGTCTGGAGATGCCAACTGAATGTCCGGATGTTCCTGCAGAAATATTAAACCCACGTAAAACATGGAAAGATAAAGAAGCATATGATGCAACCGCAAACAAATTAGCGACTTCATTCAATAAGAATTTTGAGCAATATGCAAGCGCTGCTAACGAAGAGATATTAGCTGCTGCTCCAAAAGCTGCAGTTAATGCTTAGTTTGATACTCCATTAGATTATTTTATAAAAATGCCACGAAGAAATATCGTGGCATTTTTATTTCATATTAAAAAATATAAAGGCTATGAATTGATGCGATCCTATTCCATCTTTTCAAAAAGAACCTGGATGATTTCTTTGTATCATTGCCAAAAGGAATCTTTACATTTGTACTAAGAAATTAACATATGCATTTATTCTATACACCTCATATCGCATCTGACACCTATACGCTCAATGAGGAAGAAAGCAAGCACTGTGTCCGTGTATTACGTTTAAACGAAGGAGATAAAATTCAACTGATCGATGGTGTCGGAGGATTATATGAAGCGGTGATCATTGATAACAATCCCAAACGCTGCTCCGTAAAAATCATTGAATCAAAAAAAGAGTTTGGAAAACGTAACTGGCAATTGCACATTGCTATTGCTCCAACAAAAAACATGGATCGTCTGGAATGGTTCGTGGAAAAGGCAACGGAGATGGGCATAGATGAAATTTCGCTGATTGATTGTAAAAACAGTGAACGAACAATCGTAAAAAACGAACGTATCCAAAAGGTTGTGATCTCTGCGATCAAGCAAAGTTTAAAAGCCTACCTACCGAAATTAAACGAAGTGGCTGATTATAAAAAGTTTATCGCTTCCGTAAAAGATTTTAAAGGAGATAAGTTTATTGCACATTGTCAATCTACAGGATTGAATCATATCAAATCAAAATATTCTCCAAAACAGAACGCATTGATCTTAATTGGTCCAGAAGGTGATTTCACAATTGATGAAGTAAAATTCGCGCTGGAGAATGGTTTTAAAGAAATTAGTTTAGGTGAAAGCAGATTAAGAACAGAAACAGCTGCCTTATATGCCTGTGCAGCAATAAACATATTAAACAATGACTAAATATCCCTTTTTCAAAAAAATTATTCAGTCCTTCTATTCAACAGAACTATATGTTTTTGTTGGTAAATCGGAGATCAATAAGAGTGGTTTTAAATACCTGTTCATCCTTTTAACCATTTTCTGGATTCCCGAAATAATAAAAATGCAGATACAATTTTCCGATTTCATCAATACCGAATTACCTGTTTTTATTGAACGGCTTCCGAATATTGAAATAAAGGATGGAGTCGCTTCATTTGACAAACCCTCTCCATATGTAATAACGGATGATGAAACAGGGAAAGAGATCATGATCTTCGATACAACCGGTAAATTCACTTCATTGGATGGCTTGGAAGCTCAAATATTGCTTACACAAACAAAATTGATTTACAGGGAAAACTCAATGGAGACAAGAGAATATGATCTGTCGAGCATCAGCGAATTTCAGTTAACACACGAAAAGATTTTAATATGGGCGCAATGGGGTAAATCGTTATCTTTTTTATTATACCTGTTTATTATCCCATTTGCAATGCTTTACCGGGCATTTCAGGTCTTGATCTATTCATTGATAGGATTGATATTTCAGGCGATCCTTAAAACGCACTTTTCGTTCCAAACAATATATCGCTTATGCATCATTGCAATAACACCGGCATTTATTGCCGACAAGCTATTAGGATATTTTGATCTGGATTTTTCAGGATGGTCGTTTATTTGCCTGCTTATTTCACTTTCGTTTCTTTACTTCGCAATGCTGGCAAACAAAAATGATGCAAACAGTGAACCGCTACCTCCTTCTGAACTCGGAGCAAATGATTGATGTAGCAATTGCAGCATTCAACGATTCAGCCTCTCCTCCACCCGATTTATAGTGTGAGAAAGAAGGAATACTTATTTTATTTGTAATTAGTTTTTGAATTTCGTCTGAGATCCCACGCGATTCATTTCCAATCACTATCAAGCCTTCAGAAGATAATTTTTCAGAATAAATATTTTCACCTTCTAATAATGCTCCGTATACGAATTTTTTATTGGCAACTTGTTGTTGAATAAACGGAACAAGATCAACATAATGAACTTTAATTCTTGCGATCGACCCCATCGTTGCCTGAACCACTTTCGAATTAAATGCATCAACAGTTTCAGAGCTACACACAATATTTTCAATTCCAAACCAATCTGCAATTCGGATAATCGTCCCTAAGTTCCCTGGATCTTTAATATCGTCCAACACCAAGGTTAACTTACCTTTCAGCGATTCGTTATCTAAAACATAATTAGGCGTTTCACAAACAGCCAATACTTCATT
>JBILYL010000251.1:0-4564 GCA_044377775.1 Bacteroidia bacterium | reverse complement strand
CGCCTTTGTCAATGAGGAAATTCGTTCCAGCTCATTTTCTTTTATCTCAAATCGCTCAATGCCTGCAGGAATAATGATGTTTCTTAAAAAATCAGAAGTGGCATAAATTTGTTTTACAATTATTGAAGAATTTAATAATTCGGGCACAATTTTAGCTCCTTCGGCAATGAACAACTGATGCTCTTCTCTGTATTTCTTTTGTTTCAACGAATTGATGAAGGTGATCTGACTTTTTGATAACATAATACTTCTAATTCTTACTGTGAAAATTTAACCACATAGGTAAATAGGCTTTGTGGAGTAAAGAAAAGTTCATAGAGAAGCAAGCTTCAATCACATAACCATATGCTCCTCTATATAAAGCTTTAGCTTCTTTTTTTTCTATGTCTCTATGTGGTAAATATATCACAATGAAACGCTAAAGCCACTTTTATAAGCACAAATGTAGTAATTTAGTAGCCTGTTGTTAAGGACAATCTTATTATTGAGCGTGACCAAGCAAAAAAACTATACCAAATTCATCATCACCGGGTTGATACCCTTACTCTTGTTTGCTTGCAACCCTGCTCGTAAATTAAGTGAGGGAGAATTTCTGCTTCAGAAAAACCACATCATCGATAAAGACACAAAAATTGATAAAACAGAAATTGAAAGTTATATCAAACAGAAACCCAACCGTAAAATCTTATTGATCTTCCGTTTTCACCTTTGGCTGCACAATCTTGCTAATGAAGAGCGCATCAAACACAAACGGATCTTGTATGATAAAAAAATAGAAAACAGGAACAACAAACGTATTGCAAGGGGAAAAAAACCAAAAGCCAACGATCGTCAACTCTTTGGAGAATGGCTGCTGAATGTGAGTGAACCGCCCGTTATTTACGATTCTTTATTAGCAAAGAAATCAGCAAATCAGATTCGTTTATTTCTTAACAACAAAGGCTATTTCATTAGTTCGGTAAAGGATTCTGTCGTTTATAAAAAACGCAAAAAACGTGCGAGTATTTATTTTACAATAAAGGCACAAACACCATACGTTATCAATGCCGTTGATTATAAAATTCCAGATGAATTATTAAAGTATTACATCACAACAGATACCTCCAATTGCCTTTTGAAACCTGGTAAGAACTATGATGTGGATATGATGCAGAAAGAGCGTGAGCGGATCACTTACGAACTGAACAACAACGGATATTACTTGTTTACTAAGGATTATATCTATTACGAGGTTGACAGCACTATTGCAAACAACAGAATAAACATAACCATAGGAATCAAAAAATTCGCTTATAAATACTCCGACTATTCCGATTCAATTATAGAAAGACCACATCAACGTTTTTATATTAATAACATTTATATCCAACCCGACTTTGTTTCTAAAAAGCTGGATTATCAGAAAAAAGACACTTTAATAGCAGATGATTATAATATCATTCATTCTGAAGCACTGAAATTCAAAACCAAAGTACTGCTCAACTCGGTATTTGTGCGTAAAGGTGAATTGTATCAGTTGAAAAATGTGGAAGACAGCTACAAACGGATCTCCGAATTAAAATCATTCAAAACCATCAATATCTTTTTCACCCGTTCAGGAACTGACTATTTGGATTGTCATATTCAACTGAGTCCGATTGCGAAACAATCCTTTACAATTGAAACCGAAGGAACCAATACCGGCAACGGAAACCTTGGGATATCCGGAAGTATCGTTTATCAGAACAGGAATTTATTTAAGGGTGCAGAAGTACTTGAACTAAGGTTAAAAGGTGGTTTAGAAGCTCAAAAAACGGCAAACAGCACAACGGCAGACATTAATCCGGTAACCCAATTCAATACAATTGAAATAGGTCCGGAAGCGAACATCTACTTCCCACGATTTTTAGTTCCTTTCAGGATCAACGCCTCCAAACGTTCAAACCCAAAAACAATTATAACAGCGGCCTTTAACTTTCAGCAGCGATCAGATTACACAAGGTATATCAGTAATCTTTCTTTCTCCTATTCTTGGAAAGAAACAGAAAAAAAACGACATACGATCAGTCCGATCGTGATCAACTTTGTAAATATAAGAGATCTTTATTTGATCAATAGCTTCACCAACCACTTGGCAACAAGTACCAGATATACATTTACCTACAATGAGCAAAATTTAAAAAAAGAAGAAAATTTCTCTTTCTTCAGAATCAATGCTGAATCGTCCGGAAATATTATGCGGGGCATATACAATTCGGTGAACTCCTTTAAGCCGAATACCTTTGCGAGAGATGATCAGGGAAGATATACCATATTAGACATTGCCTATTCACAGTACCTTCGGACGGATGCTGATTTCAGATACTATTTCAACTCCAATGAAATCAACAAAGTGGTATTAAGAATTGCAGCCGGAATAGGGAAACCTTTGGCAAACTTCCCTGCCCTGCCTTTTGAAAGAAGTTTTTACAGCGGTGGCGCCAACGGTATTCGTGCATGGCAAGCCAGAACATTGGGGCCGGGTTCATTTAATGATGGCGAAGAAATTTCATTCGGTCAAGTTGGTGACGGTCAATTAGAAATGAATGTCGAATACCGCTTTAAACTATTAAAGATGCTTAAAGGAGCACTCTTTGTGGATGCAGGAAATACATGGCTTCAGAAAAAAGATGCCGGTCGCCCCGGTGGAGATTTTCAACTCGACCGCTTTCATAAAGAAATTGCAATTGGATCAGGTGTTGGATTGAGAGCTGACTTCAATTTTTTCATTATCCGTTTCGATATCGGTTTAAAAGTAAGAGATCCGAAATTTGCTGAAGAAAAAAGATGGGTGATCAAGAATTTATTTGATGCCGAATGGAAAAGGGTTTACCGTGTAAATAACAGTAACAGAAAATACAACTTCTTTACTTTTAATTTGGGAATCGGATATCCGTTTTAAACTACTACTCTCTTTTTTTAAGTATTTTATTTCATCAATTCAAGACAATCTTCCTTAGCCATTGCCTGAAAATGAAAGCATACGATGTTCTGAAGCGATATGCGGCAGGAAATATTTTTCTTAATTTTTTATGTCATTTTTTGATGAAACGAAAGAAAAAAGGCAAAAAAAACAGAAAAAAGCAAAAAAACAGGCTTTATAAGAAAAAATAAAATCCTTTTCGACAATTCGTAAAAATTCTTAGCTTTGCCTTCCTAAAAAATCAGTTAGGTGTTAATGATTGATTGGAATTTCATCCAATTGGCATTATAAATTTAACTTTTAACTTAAAAAGATGGCAGCTAAAAAAATTGAAGAGTTATTAGCGGGTAATGCAGATAACCTATTGAATCACAATTGTAAAACCATTTCAAAAGAAAATATCCATTTGCCGGGTAGCGATTTTGTTGATCGTATCTTTCAACAAACAAACCGCAGCCCACAGGTATTACGCAGTATTCAACAACTATATGGTACAGGTAGATTAGCAAATACAGGATACATGAGTATTTTGCCTGTTGATCAAGGAATTGAGCACAGTGCAGGAGCATCATTTGCACCGAATCCGATCTATTTTGATTCTGAAAATATTGTAAAACTCGCGATTGAAGGTGGCTGTAACGCTGTTGCTTCAACCTTCGGAGTTTTAGGCTCTGTTTCTAGAAAATATGCACATAAAATTCCTTTCATTGTAAAATTAAACCACAATGAATTCCTGACCTATCCGAATAAATTCGACCAGATCATGTTTGGCTCTGTAGAAGAAGCTTGGAACATGGGAGCTGTTGCGGTTGGAGCAACCATTTATTTTGGTTCACCGGAGTCTTCTCGTCAGATCGTTGAAGTTGCGGAAGCATTTTCACGAGCACATGAGCTGGGAATGGCAACCGTATTATGGTGCTATACCCGCAATAATGCATTTAAGAAAGACGGAGTGGATTATCATACCGCTGCAGACTTGTCATCACAGGCAAATCACTTAGGCGTAACTATTCAGGCAGATATTATCAAACAAAAATTATCCGATAAAAATGGTGGTTATAATGCTATTGATTTTGGTAAAACGCATCCAAAGGTATATTCTGAACTAACCACTGATCATCCGATTGATCTTTGCCGTTATCAGGTTGCAAATTGCTATATGGGACGCATGGGATTGATCAATTCCGGAGGCGAATCAAAAGGCGCATCAGATTTAGCTGAAGCGGTTACAACTGCCGTAATTAATAAACGTGCAGGTGGACAAGGATTGATCTCAGGAAGAAAAGCATTCCAGAAACCTGTTAAGGAAGGTGTAGAATTATTGAACACCATTCAGGATGTTTATTTAGATAAAACGATCACAATAGCATAGTCAATTGTGATAATTTGAAAATGTGGCAATTTGGAAATGTCCAAATCCAAATTTTCAAATTTTTTAATTTTTAAATTTTTAAATTAAAAAAATGAGTTGGTTTAAAAGAATAAAAGAAGGCATCACCACTTCAACCAAGGAGAAAAAAGAAACTCCTGAGGGACTGTGGTATAAGTGTCCTTCTTGTAAAAAAATATCTCCTACAAACGAGCATGCACAAAATAAATATGTCTGTTTGAATGAGGAATGCC
>JBILYL010000312.1:0-3436 GCA_044377775.1 Bacteroidia bacterium | reverse complement strand
GGAGGAAGCCTTTTGACAAAAGCAAAACCCGGTATCGCATCGGAGAAAATCGCAGAATTATTAAAGCAGGAATCTATAAATCTAAAATCATTTTACCCATTATCGCGACAAGTGCTGATGGATAAAGATCTTTCAGGGATCATCAATCACAAGGAATTGTCACCCAACCGTGTTTCTGAAATTATTGACGAAGTAACTATTTCATCTGTTAAATCGAAAATTTCACAAGTATCCATTGCAGAGATCTCTACCTATATGCAAAATGTTTTGTTAGGTGATGCCGATCAGATGAGTATGGCACTTGCGCTGGAGATCCGTGTTCCCTTTGTTGATTATACCTTGGTTGAATACGTCTTGGGCGTTCCCGATAAATATAAAAATCCTACTACTCCAAAAAAATTATTGATCGATTCACTTGGTGATCTGCTGCCATCTGAAATTGTAAACAGACCCAAAATGGGTTTTACATTCCCCTGGAAAGATTGGATGAAGGGTGAATTAAAAGATTTTTGTTTTCAGAAAATGATCTCTTTGTCGAAACGAAACTTGTTTAATGAAAAAGGTGTAATGAAACTATGGTCTGATTTCTTATCGGATAATCCAAAGGTTACCTGGTCGCGCATCTGGTATTTGGTTGTGTTAGAGAATTGGCTTCAGGAGAATAAAATTGAAGACTGATGGAGAAAAAGAAAATTATCGTTTTTATTGATTGGTATCTTCCCGGATACAAGGCCGGTGGACCTATTCAGTCGGTCTCTAATCTGGTTGATCATCTGAAAGATGAATTTGAATTTTACATTGTGACCCGCGATACGGATTATTGTGAATCAATTCCCTATCCGGATATAATCAGTAATCAATGGAATGTTTCTGAGGATGGAGTGAACGTTTTTTATTTTTCACAAAATAATTTAACACGCTCGAATATCAGGAAATTGCTCCGTCAGACTGCATTTGATAGCGTTTACCTGAACGGCATCTTTTCACTTTATTTTACGCTTCTTCCTTTGTACTATCTGCGCAAGTACAAACACAAAAAAGTGGTGGTCGCAGCAAGAGGGATGCTTGCAGAAAGTGCATTGGGCGTAAAAAAAATGAAAAAAAGGTTTTTTTTACGTGCTGTGAAAACATTGAACTTGTTTGATCAGGTGATTTTTCATGCCTCTACAGAAAATGAAAAAGAAGACATCAGGAAAGCAATAGGGAATTCAATTGAGATAAAAATTGCAGGGAATCTTCCGCAACGAAACGTGTCAGAAAAAAATTCCGAAAAAATAAAAACAGCCGGATCCTTGAAATTAGTTAATGTTGCCCGAATTGCTCCTGAAAAAAATCTCTTATTTGCCTTGCAAATATTAAAACATGTAAAACAGGATGTGTCCTTCGATTTTTATGGACCTGTATATAATGCCGAGTATTGGGAAGCATGCAAATTAGTAATGAACGAGCTTCCTCCGAATATTTCGGTGAGCTATAAAGGTAGCCTGGAAAGCAATAAGGTATTGTCACACCTGGAAAAATACCACATGCTATTTATGCCTACCCGCGGAGAAAATTTTGGTCACATCATCTTGCAATCACTTTCGGTTGGCTGCCCGGTGATCATCAGTGATCAGACTCCTTGGAAGAATCTGAAGAAGGAAAATGTCGGTTGGGATCTGACTATAAAAGATCTTTCTGCATTCTCAACTGCAATTGATAGCGCTGCCGGGATGGATCAACAGGAATATGCCCAAATGTCGAATGCAGCATACGACTTTGCTAAAAAGTATATGAATGATCCTGAAATTGTAAAACAAAACCGACATTTGTTTAATGTTTAATACATTTGCAATATGAATAGGACTGATTTATCAAAATTCAATAATACATTTTACAAGCCGGGTGGTAATATGCTGACCAGGCTTCTTTGGTATTTCACAAATGCTGTTTGGTTCAATTCAGCCTTTCCTGTCAGTTTTATAAAAGTTTATTTATTGCGTTTATATGGCGCGAAGATCGGTTCCGGTGTGGTGATCAAGCCACGGGTTTCTATTAAATATCCCTGGAAATTAGCTGTAGGGAATAATGTCTGGATTGGAGAGCATGTGTGGATCGATAACCTGGCGCAAGTGACAATCGGAGATAATGTTTGTATCTCACAAGGTGCTATGCTGCTATGTGGCAACCACGATTATAAAAAACAAACATTTGATTTAGTTCTTGGTGAAATTGTTTTAGAAGATGGCGTATGGATCGGTGCAAAAGCAATTGTTTGTCCGGGTATTACGTGTCAGTCGCATGCCGTGTTAGCTGTAAATTCAGTTGCCACATCAAATCTGGAATCCTATAAAATATACCAGGGAAATCCTGCTTCACCTGTCAGAGACAGAATCATTCAATAAATGCTTAAAGTTTCCGTCATAACCGTTTGTTTTAATAGTTCAGAAACAATTGAGCGTACGATCCAGTCTGTTCTTGCGCAGGACTATCCTCATGTCGAATACATTATTGTGGATGGAAGATCTTCAGATTCAACTTTGCAGATCGTTGATCGATATCGCGCGTCTATTTCAAAAATAATATCAGAAAAGGACGATGGGATCTACGATGCTATCAACAAAGGAATTGCTGCGGCAACAGGTGATATCATTGCGATAATTCATGCCGATGATTTTTATGCAGACGGGCAGGTGATTTCATCTGTCGTAAATTGTTTTGTTCAAAAGAATGTAGATACTGTTTATGGCGATCTTCAGTATGTTGACCGGTCGGACATAGATAAAGTAACACGAAACTGGATCTCCGGAAAGTATCAGAAACAAAATTTTCTGAAAGGCTGGATGCCACCGCATCCTTCATTTTTCGTTAAAAGAGATTGTTATTCTAAATTTGGCGTATTTAATACCACGCTTCGTTCAGCTGCTGATTACGAATTGATGCTCCGTTTTTTATATAAACACAATTGTTCGGTTGAATACATTCCACAGGTATTGGTTAAAATGAGAGTCGGAGGAAAGAGTAATGTTTCCATCATGAACAGGATCAAAGCAAACCGTGAAGATAAAAAGGCCTGGGAACTAAACGGTTTACGTGCCGGAATGTTCACCTTTATCCGTAAGCCATTATCGAAATTAGGACAGTTCTTGAAAAAATAAAATCGCCTGTGCTGTCAGTTCGAGCGGAGTCGAGAACGAGATTAATATAGGAAAGAAAAATGCTTGTCGCCAGTCAGTTCGAGCGGAGTCGAGAACCACCACTTATTGCTTTTTCGATATAATTACTATCAGTTTGTATTGTTGCAAAAAAAAAATCCTCTGTATTAACAGAGGATTTTTAAATTAGAACTTAGCACGTATCTTACGTTTCTTGTATTTCTTTTTCTTGAAAATACTGCCATATTTAGAACGATAGAAAGAACTCTTTCCTCGTATAACATAGCTATAATTAACTGAAG
>JBILYL010000400.1:0-3438 GCA_044377775.1 Bacteroidia bacterium | reverse complement strand
CTGCAATCGGAGCGAATGCACAATTTTCGTTTACAAACAAAAATAGTTTAACACCCATTGCAACGCATTGCGGAAATTCTATTTCGGTTGTAGACATCAACAACGATGGCCTTGATGACATTGTTAAAATGGATCAGGCATCTGATTTAGTTATTCAGATGCAAAATGCAAACGGAACATTCACACACTACAACTTAGGTGATGTTGGAGCCGGAAACGTATGGGGAATGGCTGTTGCCGATGTTGATCACAATGGATGGAAAGATGTTGCAACAGGTGCTGGATCAACTTCACTAGTAAAATTATTTTGGTCTGGTAGTACCATTACAACCACAACAACTGTATTAAGCGGATCTTACTTCGTGCAAAATATCACGTTCGGTGATATCGATAACGATGGCTGGGTAGACTTAGCTGTTTGTGACGACAATGATTACATGAAAATTTACAAGAACAATGCGGGAACATTATCCCTGACCACTTCTTTGATCGATACTGAAATTAACCCGGGAATGACCTACGGTGGCGACCCTTACGATTCTGGAAATTACGGAAGCGTTTGGCTGGATATTGATAACGATGGTGATATGGATTTATACATTGCTCATTGTCGTCAAAGTACAACCAGCTATACAGACCAAAGAAGAAGAGATCGTCTTTTCAAGAACAATGGCTTTGGAGTATACACAGAAGATGCTGCTTCTACAGGGTTAGAACTTCCAGGAAACTACAAACAAACATGGACCTCCAGTTTTGGGGATTTGGATAATGATGGTGATCAGGATGTTGTGCTTACAAACCACGGAGAAGCAAGTCAGATCTATTCAAACAACGGTTCTGGCGTGTTCACGGATGTAACAGCCGGTTCAGGATTATCGGTTCCTTTTAATGCGATCGAGTCTTTTGTTGAAGATTTTGATAATGACGGATGGTTGGATATCCTGATCTCCGGTCCGGGACTCAGAATGTATCACAATAACCATGACGGAACTTATACCGCATCAACAACTGCTTTCGGTGGTACTATGACTCCCTTTTTATCTTTTGCTACAGGTGATTTGAATCACGATGGTTTTATCGACCTGGTTGCTTCTTATGGAAATGTATACAATAGTCCGACTACTACGGATGATGTATTGTGGATGAACAATACCAATTCAAACAATTTTATCACATTCGATTTAACTGGAACAGTAAGTAACGATGGCGCTATCGGTGCTAAAGTTACCATCACAGGCTCATTCGGAACGCAGGTTCGTGAAGTAAGAGCGGGAGAATCTTATGGAACAGAAAATTCATTGCAGTTGCATTTCGGTTTGGGATCTGATGTAACCATCACTTCTGCATTAATTGAATGGCCTTCGGGTTTAACAAATACATTCGGAAGTTTAACTGCCGGACAATTTGTTACAGTTATTGAAGGTGGCTGCGCAATTTCAGATAACGTTATTCCAGGCCCTCACTCCTTTTGTACTGGTGGTTCAGTTACATTATCTGCTCCTGCTGGTTACACTTCGTATTTATGGTCCAACGGAGCAACAACACAATCAATTTCTGTAAGTACTACCGGTAATTTTAATGTAATGGTTACAAATGCAACCGGATGCACAAATATTTCTGCTACTGTTGCTGTTTCTTTAAATCCTGATGAAACTCCTGCTGTTAACGTTTCCGGAGCAAGCTCTTGCGGAGGAACTTTAACGCTTTCAAGTACACCTGCTTCTGCATACAGCTGGACTGGTCCAAGCGGATTTACTGCTACAACGCAAACAATTAGTCCGACACTTACCGGAACTTATAATTTAACAACAACCGGATTGTGTCAGAACTGGACAGCATCTCCAACAACGGTGACTGTTTTAGCAGCTCCTTCTCCCGCAGGAACAGGTGCTTCCGGATTAGGACCGATCTCTCTTAACTTATCTGCTGCAGGTTCTGGTGGAACAATCAACTGGTACACTGCAATTACAGGTGGTGCTTCAATTGCTACAGGAACAAGTTTTGCGACACCTGTTATCAGCACAACTACAACGTACTATGTTGATGAAACAACTGTTTACCCGGGATCGATCGGTTACACAGGTCAGCCTGATCACACAGGTTCTAGCTTATATTCAACAGGTGCTACCACAAACGGTTCTGTTGATTTTGATGTTATTGGGGCTTGTACACTACAAACAGTTAAAGTGTATACAAATGTTGCAGGAGTCCGTCAGATCATTTTACAGGATGCATCACTTACAACAATCAACAGTTTAACGATCAACTTACCTGCTGATACAACTATTATCACCTTGAACTTTGCATTAACTCCGGGTACAGGTTATCACTTAACAACAGATGCGGCAACCAATACAACAAGTTTTGGTACTGCCAATCCGAAAATGCAAAGAAGCGGAGCGGGTGTTACATATCCATACACATTGGCTGGATTTGTATCCTTAACAGGTTCTAATCAGGGAGCGCTTTATTATTACTACTTCTACGATTGGAAAATTGAAGGTGCTGCGATCAATTGTATCAGTACCCCACGTGTACCTGTTCTTGCAAACATAACCAACACAACCGGAATTTCTGCAATAAGCGAAAACAATGGTGTTGTTATTTTTCCTAATCCTGCAAGCGCTGAAGTAAATATTACATTCAGTTACAATATGAATTCTACTACTGTAATTGAAATTTCAGATGTTGCCGGCAGATTGGTGAAAACAGAATCATTTGCAAATCCTATACAAGGACAAACAGTTCAGTTGAATGTGAGTGAATTGAAAGCTGGGACATACTTTATTGCTATCAGAAACGAAAACAATAAACTGGTAAGTAAACTTACACTGACGAAATAATATTCGTTTTATTTATTAAAAAAAGGAGTCCCTGACCGGACTCCTTTTTTTATTGTCTAATCTCTACTTTTCATTTCAATGAATGGCTATTTTTATAAATTTATCATGGGCTGAACAAAAAAGAGTGAATTTTGTTCGTATGTTATAACAAATGAGAATGAATAAAATAAAATTCTTACTCCAACTTGCACTTAATGAATATTCTTCAAAATTAATGAATACGAAGTGGATAGGATAGTTGAAATGGCTTGGGAAGACCGAACTCCTTTGATGCTATTTAATTTCAATTTGACTTAAATGAAGCTGCTGTGTAAGAGCTTATGAAAAAGGAATTTAAGTTTCGCAGTTATAAATTTTGGAAAAAGCGAGTTCATAATTGCAAAACAAAGCATGCTTCAAAAAGGATTACTGACATAAACAGGTTTAAGTGTAATATACAAAGAAGCTTTTCACACAACAAAATTTCTAAAAAAAATGAGAAAAATATATTTATTTGCTGGAGCATCTAGTGCCATTGCAAAAGAAACAGCATTACTGCTAAAAGCAAAAGGTCACCGTGTAATCGGTATAAGCACAAAAGCTCATTGTTCCATTT
>JBILYL010000311.1:0-3442 GCA_044377775.1 Bacteroidia bacterium | reverse complement strand
TTTCAAAAAACAATGGGGAGAGCGCAGAGAATTACCACAGGTAACCAATAAATCATTCAACCAGATTTGGAGAGAGCGCAAGGGAATCAAGTAAGAGCTTTTCCTTTTCTGCAAAGCCGTTCACACAAAAAAAAATAATATTACCATACTTGTTCTCTTTAAATCATGATTAGTTTCCACACAGAAGACGTTGAATTTAAATTAAAAAACAAAACCCGTTTAAAAAAATGGATCGTTGCGACCATCGAAAAAAAGAAGCGCAATGCGGGAGATATTTCATATGTTTTTTGTTCAGATTCTTTTTTGTTAAAGATGAATAAGGAATATCTGAACCACGATACTTACACCGATATAATAACCTTTGATTATTCAATAGAAGATAATAAGTTGCCGATATCCGGGGATATTTTTATAAGCATTGAAAGGGTTAAAGAGAACGCAGAAAAATTTTCAATTAAAAAGTCTGCAGAAGGCGACAACCGGAAACAGGAACAGGTTCGATTTGAAAACGAATTGCACCGGATAATAATTCACGGCACACTGCATTTGTTGGGCTATAAAGACAAAACAAAAATTGCAAAAGCAGAAATGACAAAGCAGGAGGACCTTTGTTTGGCTCAACTAAAAAAGATCAACTAAAAAAACCGAAATTGTTTTATTGAACACTTATTTTTCAATCGCCTCAACACCCGGCAAGCTTCCGCTTTCAATGTATTCTAAAAGCGCGCCACCACCGGTTGAAACATAAGAAACATCTTTCCCGAATTTATATTTATTAATAGCGGCAACAGAATCGCCACCACCAATCAATGAGTATGCGCCTTTTTTTGTTGCGGAAACAATTGCTTCTGCAACGGATTTTGTACCGCTTTCGAAACTACTCATTTCAAATACACCCATTGGTCCGTTCCACAAAACAGTTTTAGAGTTTGCAATTACATCCGCATAAATTACCTCTGTTTTCGGTCCGATATCCAAGCCCATCCATCCATCGGGAATCACATTGATATCAATCGTTTGCTTATTGGCATCGTTTGCAAAAATATCTGCAACAACAGCATCAACAGGAATATAAATGTTCACACCTTTTTCTTTTGCTGTTTTAAGTATGTTTAAGGCGGTTTCCAACTTGTCTTCTTCTACCAACGATTTTCCGATTTTTCCTCCCTGTGCTTTCACGAAAGTGAATGCCATTCCTCCGCCAATGATAATATTGTCAGCTTTGTTGATCAATTGTTCTAAGATCAGAATTTTATCCGAAACCTTTGCACCACCCATTATGGCGGTGAACGGCTTTTCTGCACTGTTCAACACCTTGTTAACGCTTGCGATCTCTCCGCTCATTACATATCCAAAACATTTATTATTTGGAAAAAACTGAGCAATAACAGCGGTTGAAGCGTGTGCGCGATGAGCTGTTCCGAAAGCATCATTCACATAAAATGTTCCGAGTTCCGAAAGTTGTTTTGCAAAAGCAACCTCTCCCTTTTCTTCTTCTTTGTGAAAACGCAGATTCTCTAACAACAAGATCTCTCCTGGTTTCAGGGCGATTGAAGCCTCTTTTGCAACAGATCCGATACAATCCGCAGCAAATAAAACTGGAACATTTAACAACTTACTCAAATGATCCACAACATGTTTTAAGGAATATTTTTCTGTCGGACCTTCTTTTGGTCTACCCAAATGCGACATCAAAATAACGGCTCCTCCATCTTTTAAGACTTTATTAATAGTCGGAAGTGCCGCACGAATGCGCGTGTCGTCTGTGATGTTATATTGGGCATCCAAAGGAACATTAAAGTCCACGCGGATCAATGCTTTTTGTCCTGAGAAGTTATAGTTGTCGACCGTTTTCATGAGATATAGATTTAATTTTGTGGTGCAAAAATAACTTTTCTGCTTAAATGAAGAAATGATTTTCATTAGAACTGAAAATTAGCAAAACTTTAGGGGCTTAAAACATCAGAGAAGCGAAAAAACGTTTTTTAATCGCAACAGTCTTTCTAAAGTAATTGTTGAGACAAAGGGTCGAACGTTTCAACGGATTATTCTTTGTGGTTCCCGCACATAAATCGTTTCAAGTAACAGCAAACAAGCATCAGCAAATCAAAGATGCCGGTTTCGTTAAAGCCCGATCAGAAGACCAACTTGTTTTTGCAATAATCCGCAAAAATTATTTTTATAAAAAGTGTTGTCAATTCAAAAAGCATTTAGACATTTGCCTAAATATATAATTATCTAATTACATAAAATGAATCTATTATTTAAGGCATTGGGTGACCCAACACGCAGAGATATCATAGAGTTACTGAGAAAACGAGACATGAATGCCGGTGAAATTGCGGATCATTTTTCAATCAGCAAACCAAGTATTTCTCACCATTTGGATCTGTTGCGACAGGCGAATGTTGTGATCTCGATCAAAGAAGGCCAATTTATTACCTACTCATTAAACACAACCGTGTTTGACGAAATGGTGAAGTGGGTAATAGATCTGTCAGACAAGAAAAAACAAACTAAAAAAAACAAATAAAATGAAAACGTTAAAGGCAGATTGGTTAATATGGACAATTATTTTAGCGCCATATATATTGGTAGCATGGTTTTGGAATAGCTTTCCAGAGATGGTTCCTACACATTTTGGGTTAGATGGAAATCCGGACAATTACAGCAGCAAGGTTGTCGGGTTTATTATTTTACCGGGAACGAATATCGTAATGTATTTTTTATTTTTATTCCTTCCGAAAATCGATCCGAGAAGAAAAAACTACGAACTCTTTCCTGAAAAATACAGGGTTATAAGGCTGGGAATTCACTCGTTTTTGTCTTATCTCTTGGTTGTTACCATTTTCTATTCGCTCGGTTATCGTTTTGATATAAGTTTTATGGTTTTGTATGGCATACTCATCTTGTTCTTGATCCTGGGAAATGTAATGGGGAACATCAGAAACAACTTTTTTGTTGGAATTCGAACACCGTGGACGCTTGCAAGCGAAGAGGTGTGGACAAAGACACATCGCTTAGCAGCAAAAGTTTGGGTTGTTTCATCCCTAATTACAATGGTCCTGATTGCTATTTTACCGCATCCGGAAATTGTTTTTGGAATATATGTTGGAGTTATCCTGATCATCCCGATCGTTTATTCTTTCCTTGTTTACAAAAAATTAAGTTTAAAGAAGGGACGCTAACTTAGACACAATTTACTGTTCAAAATTTCTCGAAAACCCGTTTTTTGCGTTAAATGATTTGTTATCTTTGAAAGCGTTAAAAAACAATGTTGTTCAAAGAAATCATAGGTCAGCAAGCAGTAAAAGATAGGCTTGTTCGCTCCTTCAAAGAGGGGCGGATAAGTCATGCTCAATTGTTTCTTGGTCCCGAAGGTTCCGGCAGCTTGCCCATGGCACTCGCTTATGCACAGTATATTTCCTGCAAAAATAAAACA
>JBILYL010000309.1:0-3454 GCA_044377775.1 Bacteroidia bacterium | reverse complement strand
GTACTATTTATTCCAAGATGCGGGAGTCCTGCTCTCATTAATTTTATTATTTTTGCTTTCAAGAAGCCTCTAAAATGATAAATAATAAAAAAGTAATCGTTGTTCTTCCGGCATACAATGCGGCACTGACACTCGAAAAAACATATAAGGAAATCCCGTTTGACATAGTTGATGAAGTGGTGCTGGTTGATGATGTGAGTAAAGATGATACCGTTGAGGTTGCCAACCGCATAGGCATTAAGCACGTTATCAAACATCAAAACAACAGAGGTTACGGTGGAAATCAAAAATCGTGTTACGATAAAGCATTGGAATTGGGTGGTGATATTGTGATCATGCTTCACCCCGATTATCAATATACTCCGCTTTTGATTCAGTCGATGGCGCATATTATCGCGAACGATCTGTATCCTGTAGTATTTGGCTCCCGGATTTTAGGAAAAGGTGCATTAAAA
This sequence comes from Bacteroidia bacterium, assembly GCA_044377775.1. Classification (GTDB taxonomy): domain Bacteria; phylum Bacteroidota; class Bacteroidia; order 2-12-FULL-35-15; family 2-12-FULL-35-15; genus 2-12-FULL-35-15. The sequence goes on along the minus strand of JBILYL010000309.1, from coordinate 2,999 downwards.
GGCGGTATGCCGATGTATAAATACATTTTTAATCGTTGTCTCACACTTTCTCAGAACATACTTATCAATCAAAAATTATCAGAATACCATACCGGCTACCGTGCATTTTCTCGTGAGGTATTGGAAACGGTCAACTATGAAGCGAATAACGATGACTTCGTTTTCGACAATGAGATGATCTCCCAGATATTTATGGCAGGCTTTGAAATTGCTGAGATCACTTGTCCGACTAAATATTTCCCTGAAGCATCATCGATCAATTTCAGCAGAAGTGCTAAATATGGAATGGGAGTATTGCGTGTTTCCTTTACACACTTTTTCTATACACTCGGACTGAACAAGTGTAAGCGCTACGAGAAGAAGAAATAAATTTTACGGGAATTTTCATGTTTTATTATTCAGGATCTCTCATCCAGAATACAAATCCGTTTTTACGGTAGATCTCAATTAAATCGGGATAGTCATTTTTTATTTCATCCACCGAAGTGATCTTACTTACAAAGCAAGCTCTTTTATCGATATCACCCTTTAGCAACCAAGTGCTGTTATAACTGTCGGGATTGCTTTGTGGCTGTTTGTGTGAATAAAACAAGTGAGCATAACTTTTAAAACCGATGGTTTCAACATAATAATCTTTGTCTTGGAGGTATTCATAAAACTCGATGGCAGCACCTTGCGAATATTTTTCGATACGCGGCACCACCAATACAGAAGCCATGTTTACAGCAAACAGACTGATTAAAAAGATCCCGATGATCCCGGCTTTGATTTTTCCTTGCTTTATGAAAAGCAGCATTACTGCCACACCAGCGATCAGTAAAATCCCGATCATCCACTCCACTCCGCTCCAGGCGACATTTGCCTTTAAATTTTCAACAGCGAACTTATCCTTGATCAGATCCGAACTGATGAGCTGCTGCTTGAAATGATCAAGGATTGGCAAAGCGGAAATAACGATACCAATTACACTGGCGATGATCATAAGCAGAACGCCTGTATATTTTTTCCATTTTAATTCGCCCATTAGCAATTTATACATTGCATACGCACCCAAAAAGCTCAGCGGGAAATAACACAAAGAAGAATAATGAACAATTTTAGTTTTCACGATACTGAATAAAATAAGGACCACCCAAAATAAGATCAGCATCCACAATTTAAAATGCTTTTGATAAGGAGTATCGTACGAACTTTTTCTGAACGCTCTCAAAGCAAAAACCGACAATGGGAAACAGCCGATCAGCAATACGATCCAATGGTAGAAAAATGGACCGCCATGTCCGGCATCCTGCGTATTGAAAAGACGCACCTGATAGACAAAAAATTCTTTTATGATCTCGGCATGACCGGTGAGAGCAAGCATTAAAAACCACAATCCACCAACAGACGTGAGAGCAATACCATAAATAAAAACATGTTTGATGGAGATGATGGTTCTGAAGCGTTTGAACATCCAGAAGAAACCGACACACAATCCGAACACCAATCCGGCAACGGGACCTTTGGTTAAGATCGCCAGTCCGATAAATACGGCAGAGAGGATAAGTTTACGCAAACCTTTATCATTAGTATACACAATAAAATAATAGATACCGCAAAAGATAAAGAGGTTAAACCAGGGATCGATGATACCGGATTTAAAATAAAAATGAGGAAGGAAAGAACCAGCGTAAGCTAGCACCCAAAGGAGTCCGAAACGCTCATCCACCAATTGCCTACCGATATTGAACATCATGAGCAAGGTAATTACACCACAGATGGCGTTTGGAAGTCGGGCAGCAAATTCATTGATTCCGAAAACGCTCATGGACAGTGCCTGCATCCAGATGAAGATGGGTGGCTTTTCCCAGAAAGGCTGATAATTTATTTTAACGGAAAAACATTCCTGAGTCACCAGCATTTCGCGGGCACATTCCGCAAAGTTGATCTCATCCCAATCAAAGAGGTGGACAGCGCCTAAGAAAGGAACAAACAAAAGCAATGCGCCAATGGCGATGATCAGGTTGTATCTAAAAGCGTTGGCGTTCATTTATTAAAAAAGTTAACGATGGATCTATCCATCCAGTCATGTTTTTTACGCTGAACAAAATAGAATACAAAAAAGGCTGTGCTTACACCAATGATAGAGCCGGCATACACATCCTCAAAAAAGTGCTGCGACAAATATACTCTTGAATAGCCTGTTAAGATCGCCAGGATGAAAAATAATAGTTTATATATTTTCTTTTTTGCCATCAGACAAAAAGAAAAATACAGGGCAAAAGCGCAAGTGGAATGTCCGGAGGGAAAGCTGTGGTACATGTGGTTATCGATCCCAGGAACAATATAAAGTTCTTGTAATCCTTCAAAAAACTTTTTCGGCCGAACAATATCCTCGAATACAAAATGCTTGAGCGACTGGGTGATGAGAGCGGAGATAATATTTGCAGCAGCGGCAATAATAAAGAAACGATACTTCACAGCCAGCATCATCATTATAAATAAAGCAGCAGTAACACCATCACCTAAATAAGTTGTATAGGTATTAAAAGTATCCAGAAAGGGATTGTGAAAAGAATTAAAAGAAAGGTGAGTTTCCGCCTTTGAATTAACAAAAATCAAAACTGCTCCCAGAAGGAGGTATACAGTATAGGGTACTAAAAATGAAAGATTATTTTTTAAAATGGCCTTCACATCAACAAAATGAGAGTAAAAAATGTGATTAGTTAGAGCCTAAAACACCCAATAATTTATTCACCTGACTATCCCATAATAACTTTGAAGTCTGCATATCAGAAGCTTCATCAGCAAAATCGATTATGATCAAGGAGATGTCGCCAGTAAGTTCATCCTTTTCGATACGAAACTCAAAATAGGTACCTTCGGGCTTATCCAGCCAACATAAGCGGATAAATTTATCCTCTTTAAAACCGAGAAGTTTCGCTCTTTGTTCGCTACCATCCCAAAAGAAAGTAAAGTAACCGTCACGGATGTTTACATCATCAGCAAACCATTCCGAC
>JBILYL010000310.1:0-3454 GCA_044377775.1 Bacteroidia bacterium | reverse complement strand
CAGAAAATATCAACCTATGTATTTCATTTGACAGAGATCCTTAATAATTTTCTTTCCATCGGAAAAATTGAAGAAGGCAAAGTAGATAATCAGCCTATCGAATTTGATATAGTGGCGCTAATGGATGATGTATTGGAAGAAATGCGTATGAACATAAAACCAGGACAAAAAATCAGACTGAATAATCAAACAGAAGAATCGGTTGATTTGCTTGATAAAAAATTACTAAGAAACATTCTTATCAACCTAATCTCAAATGCGATCAAATATTCAGAAGAAAATACCGCTATCGATATAAATATTGGAAAGAATGAAAATGAAATAATTTTTGATATAAAGGATCAGGGAATTGGCATTCCTGAAGTAGATCAAAAACATCTCTTTGAAACATTTTATCGGGCCAGTAATGTTGAAAATATTAAGGGAACTGGAATGGGACTTCATATTGTAAAACGATATCTGGACATCATGAATGGAACCATTGAATACAAAAGCGAATTGGATAAGGGAAGTTGCTTTACCATTAAATTTGAAAATTATTGATCTACTTTAATAGTTCATTAAACTAATAAATAGAACGATTGATAACAAAATAAAATTAAAATATCTCCACAAAACTACATTTCTAACATCCTGATTCCATTACTGTATACAAAATTACTTCATCCTCTATTTACAATACAAACAATAGTATTCAACTTATTTATAATAACAAATCACAGAATTCCAATCAGTTAAATTGAAGGAAATCAATTTCGACTTTGATTAATGTCATTTAGAAAATTTACTTTCTGAAGTTAATTTGCAAGAAAAAGGAAACTATTAATCTCTTAAACAAATTAAAAATGAAAAAAGATTCAGAAATTCAAGAAGATGTTATGAAGGAATTACGTTGGGAACCACTTTTAAACGCAACTGAAATTGGAGTTGCGGTAAAGAGTGGAATTGTTACTTTATCGGGAACAGTTGATACGTACAGTAAAAAACTTGCTGCAGAAGAAGCCGCTAAAAGAGTTATGGGTGTTAAAGCCGTTGCAGAAGACATCGAAGTCCGTCTTTCTGATAGAGGCAAAAAAACAGACACCGACATGGCGCTAGCGGCTGTAAATGCTCTAAAATGGCACACTTCCGTACCTGACGAAAAGATCAAAATTAAGATCGAAAACGGATGGGCAACATTTGATGGTGATGTTGAATGGGAGTTCCAACGTAATGCTGCAAAAACAGCGGTTGAAAATTTATCAGGAATTGTAGGTATCACCAATAACATTAAAATTGTGTCGACAGTAAAAACAACAGATGTAAAAAACAAAATCGTTTCTGCATTCCACCGTAGCGCAACCGTTGATTCTGAAAAAATTAATGTAATGGTTGACGGCTCTAAAGTTGTTTTAAGCGGAAAAGTAAGATCATTTGCTGAAAAAAGAGACGCAGCAAATGCAGCTTGGGATGCACCGGGTGTTGACAAAGTTGAAAACAAATTAGAGATCGATACTGAAGTATACGCATATTAAATAAAATCAACAATCTAATATCCCTTTCGCGTATATATTCCATACGCAAAGGGATATTTTATTTTAAAAAAATAAAAAAGAACTATGAAAAAATTAGTGGACCTAACAGACCTTTTCAGCGAGCAATTAAAAGAATTGCTTTCTTCAGAAAAAGAACAAATCGAAAAAATGCCAAAATATATCAACAAAGCGGTATCAAAGGAATTAAAAAGCCTGCTTCAGAAAAACATGGAACAAACAAAACAACATGCAAAACGATTGGAAGATTCATTAGCACTTTTAGGCGAAAACAAAAAAGCTATTGAGTGCAATGTAATGAACGAACTATTGGATAGAGGATTGCATATCGGAAAGAAGTCTGATAACAAAGATGTACTCGAAGCAGGACTTGTAATGTCCGTGCAATGTATAAAACACTTTGAAATAGCGTCTTACGGCACACTTGTTTCATTTGCTAATCTTTTGGGAGATAAAGAAGTTTCAAATTTATTAAAAATGACACTTAATGAAGAAAAAGCATTGGATAAAGAAATGACGGAATTGGCTGTAAAATCAATTAATACAAGGGCAAGAGAAAAGAGTATGGAAATTGCCTGATTTCAAAAATAAAATACTTAAAAAAGGGAGCTATTGCTCCCTTTTTTTATTATTTAAAAACCCAAAACTATCAATCGATCAAATGTTTACACTCATTTACATTCGATGATGCCTTAGCGATATTTGTTAATACAATCAGAGATATATCAAGATGAGAGAAATACAAATAATTGTTGTCTGCTTATTTCTTATTGCACTTATTGGAGTTTCCTGCAATTTTACATATAATAAAAAAGAAGAAAAACCCAATTCTGAATCCGAATTGAAAAAAGATAAAAAAAAGCCGATAATTGACATCGAAGTAAATAAACAATACGACAGGAGCGGGAATCTTATTTCATTTGACTCTACCTATAAATATCTCTATTCAACTGCAGATCGGAACAAAACATTGATGGATAGCCTATACGATAAATTTGTGCCCTCAATGAACAAACAGTTTTCAAAATTAAGCAATACTTATTTCAATAAATTATTTTTCAATGATACATTGATCTATTCTGATTTTTTTCATCACGATTTTTTCAGCAAACGATTTGAGCTCAATAAGGAATTCATGAATGAAATGATGCGACAAATGGATTCAATTAAAAATGAATTTTACAAAAATAAGTAAACTTATTCCGGAATAGTTTGCAAAATAAATAATCTGACTATCAAAATATAATTAAACATTCAAAAAACTCGACAGACATGAAAAAGGGACTTCAGTTGGCTGCTATAATAGCAACTGGCATATTATCGACAGTGGGCACTATTAGCGCTCAAAAAGGTATTCAAATAGGCGTTGAGGGAACTCCGCATTTAAGTTGGATGGTCAACAAAGATGATCAAAACAACACAAATTTTGAATACATAAATACAACAATGGGTTCTTTTGGAATCAGAGGTCAGTATGGAATAACAGAAAATGTCGGTATCGGGATCAATGTTGTTTATTCATTCCAGGGACAGCGTTACAAATTAAATAAAGTGGAACGCATTAAAAATGTTGAATATTTAAAGATCCCGGTGATGTTCGCATACAATTATAACATCAATAATGAATTTAGCTTTTTCGGAAAAATTGGTCCACAAATAGATTTGTTAACAAATGCCTGCATGGCAAATGAAGACGGAGACAAAATCATCAGCAATCATAAAGATGCGTATGAAGACTTCGTTATTTCAGGATTGGCAATTACAGGACTAGGATATAAGTTGACTGAAAACCTAAGTATTGATGCATCTGTTCGCATTGATTACGGATTTACAGATGCAGAAGAGAAAGATTATAATTTAAATATAAACATACCAAATACAAATGGTAATAGTGGTAATGGAAGCAGCACAAAAAACAACAG
>JBILYL010000308.1:0-3455 GCA_044377775.1 Bacteroidia bacterium | reverse complement strand
TCTAATTTTACGTTATAAGCACCGATATGCTGTGTGATACCACCCGCTTCACCGGCAATAACATTTGCTTTACGGATATAATCCAGCAAGGATGTTTTACCGTGGTCAACGTGACCCATTACCGTAACGATCGGTGAACGATCTAATAATTGGTCTTCTGTATCGGCCTCTTCTTTGATAGCTTCTTGTACTTCAACACTCACAAATTCGAGTTGGTATCCAAATTCTTCAGCAACAATAGCAATGGTTTCTGCGTCCAATCGTTGGTTGATGGAAACGAACATTCCCAAACTCATACACGTTGAAATGATTTCATTCACAGAAATATCCATCATCTGTGCTAACTGATTCGCAGAAACGAATTCAGTAACTTTAATGATTTTCTTTTCTGCTTCGTGTTGGTCAGCAGCTTCCTGAATGCGCTCACTTGCAATATCACGTTTTGATTTACGATGTTTCGAAGCTTTTGACTTTCCGGCACCACTTAATCTGGCAAGTGTTTCTTTAACTTGCGCAGCAATTTGATCCGGTGTTAATTCAACTTTAGGAACGCGAGGAGCAAATTTACCTCTTGCGCCTGCTTGAGTATTTACATGGTTATTCGGGTATTGTTTTCTAGGTGCATTTGCACCGGTAGCAGCAGGAGTTCCTTCTGTACCCGGTTTTTTATTCGGATCCCATGCATCTCCAAGAGTTCCACCGCCAAAACTTTTCTTGATACGTTTACGTTTTTTCTTATTGTCAGCATTTGCTGCAGATGAAGAAGCAACCGGATTTTTTTTGCGCTCTTCTTTTACGGGCAGCTCAATTTTACCCATGATCTTAGGGCCTTCTAGTTTTTCTACTTTTGTTTCATAGAAATCTTCTTTTGCCGGTTCTTCTATTTGAACAACAGGAACAATTTTTTCTTCAACCTTTGGAACTTCAACAACCTCAGGAGCTTCCTCCTTTATTGTTTTTGCTTTGGTTTTAGAAACTGCCGCTTTCTCCTCTTCTTTTACTTCTTCCTCTTTTGCCGCTTTTACTTTTTTAGCCGGTTTTGTTTTGCTATTGATAGAATCAAGATCAATTTTAGAAACGACAGTAATCTTAACATCAGATTTGATTACTTCTTTCTCAACTTCAACTTCTTTTTCTATTACAACAGGCGGCTTTTCTTCTGCTTTTTCTTTAACGATCGTAGCATCAGGGATATTCTTGATAATAATATCCTCTTCTTCCTCTTTCTTTTTGGACTCCACTTTAGGCGCGTCTTCTAAAGAAATACTTTCTTTTTTTGCACGGGTGCTTGATGTAACTTGTTTCGCTTCTTCCTTTGCAGCCTTCTCCAATTGATATTCTTTTGCTAAAAGAGAATAATTTTCTTCGGAAATTTTGGCCATGGGGTTATTCTCCACAGTCTGGCCTTTGCTTTTAAGGAATTCAGTGATCGTCCCAATACTTACATTGAGTTCTTTTGCAACTTTACTTAATCGTTGTCCTTTGTTTTCTGACATATTCTTTTTTAAAATCGTTATTTAAGTTGATTGAGTTAAGTGGGTTAAATTAGGAAAAGCCTGAATTAACATTCATTCCGATTTAACTCAAACAACTTTTTATTCAAATTCTGATTGAAGGATCTGTTTCACTTCGTTAACAGTTACTTCTTCCAGATCAGTACGTTTTACTAATTCTTCGGTAGTTAATTCTAATACACTTTTAGCTGTATCGCAACCAATGTTTTTCAACTCATCAATGATCCAGCTTTCAATTTCATCGGAAAATTCTTCTAAATCCACATCCTCTAAGTCGATATCAGTATCGCGGTATACATCAATTTCGTATCCGGTTAATTTTCCTGCTAATTTAATGTTATGGCCACCTTTACCAATTGCCAATGATACCTGATCCGGTTTTAAAAACACTTCGGCACGTTTTGTTTCTTCATCAATTTTCACAGAAGTGATTTTAGCCGGGCTTAATGCGCGGGTAATAAATAGTGAAGGGTTGCTTGTGTAGTTGATTACATCTATGTTTTCGTTGCGTAACTCGCGAACGATACCATGAATACGTGATCCTTTCATTCCAACACATGCTCCAACCGGATCAATTCTGTCATCATACGACTCAACAGCCACTTTAGCTCTTTCACCCGGTTCGCGAACAATCTTTTTGATAGTAATTAATCCGTCAAAAACTTCCGGCACTTCCAATTCAAATAAGCGTTCAAGGAACGCAGGAGAAGTACGTGATAAAACAATTACAGGAGAATTGTTTTTCATATCCACACGTTGAACAACCGCTTTTAACGAGTCACCTTTTTTGAAGAAATCAGAAGGAATCTGTTCTGTTTTAGGTAATAAAAGTTCGTTACCATCTTCATCTAAAATCAACAATTCTTTTTTCCAGATCTGGTAAACTTCACCAGTCATGATTTCACCAACTTTTTCTTTATATTTTTTATATAAACTATCTTTCTCTAGTTCTAATATCTTAGAAACTAAATTTTGGCGAACGGCTAATACAGCTCGTCTTCCAAAGTCAAGAAGTTTAACGGGGGTAACAGTTTCTTCTCCAATTTCCAAGCTGTCATCAATTTTTTTTGCATCAGTTAAACTGATGTGTTTTGCCTCATCATAGTCAAAGCTGTCTTCAGCAAATTCATCATCTACTACTTCACGGTTGTGCCAGATTTCGATATCTCCACGATCCGGATTAACGATGATATCAAAATTTTCATCAGAGCCATATTTTTTCAAAAGCATGCTACGAAATACATCTTCGATAATGCTCATTAATGTTGCTCTGTCGATGTTTTTTACTTCTTTGAATTCTGAGAACGATTCAATTAAATTAATACTTTCCATTGTTTTTAATGATTAAAATGATATTACAATTTTAGTTTCTTTGATTTGATTAAATGTTAAATTGATATTATTGATAATTAATTGTTTTCCTTTTTTGCCGGCTACTGTTTCTTTTACTTTTGTTTCAAGCTCTATTCCTGATTCCTCCGCTTTTAGCAACTTCCCACTCAGCTTTTTACCCTCTTTCGTTACGACATCAACGTGTTTGCCAATGTTTTTTTGATATTGACGAAGAATTTTAAATGGTTCTGATAGTCCTGGTGACATTACATTCAATTCAAAATCAGCCGCTTCTCTATCCAAATTAGATTCAATATGTCTGCTCATTGCAACACAGTCTCCAATTGAAACACCATTGTCGTTATCAAGCAGAACAATTATTTTATTTCCAGTCTTTACTGCAATATCTACAATAAAATTAGTCCCTTCAGCGAGTTTTTCTTCCGCAAGTTTTTGAATTTTATCTATAGTAATCATATCAGTTATGTGAATAAAAAGAGGGGACTTTTGTCCCCTCTTTTTGTTTATTCTTTTATTTTAGCGATGCAAATATACATCAATCTTTCTTATTTACAAAATTTTTTTATAGCAACCAATCTTAGTAAATTT
>JBILYL010000066.1:0-10264 GCA_044377775.1 Bacteroidia bacterium | reverse complement strand
ACTCCGCTCGAAATGACTGGCGACAAACACTTTTCTTACTTATATTAATCTCGTTCTCGACTCCGCTCGAACTGACAATCGACTCCGCTCGAACTGACAATCGACTCCGCTCGAACTGACAGCGATATGCATTCTTTAAATAATATTTACTTCCCTCTCCAATTCTATTCCAAATTTTGCTTTCACAGAATCTAAGATCTGTTGAGACAAATCAAATATTTCAGTTCCTTTTGCATTGCCATAGTTTACCAAAACGAGGGCTTGTAGTTTGTGAACACCTGCATCTCCAATAGTTCTCCCTTTCCATCCGCATTGCTCGATTAACCAGCCGGCAGCTAGTTTTACATTTCCGTTTTCTAATTCGTAGCCAACAATTTCAGGGTAGCTGATCTTTAGAAATTCGTATTTTCCTCTTACTACTTCAGGGTTTTTAAAGAAACTTCCTGCATTCCCTATTTCTGCCGGATTCGGAAGTTTGCTGCTGCGGATGTTGCATACCGCTTTGCTGATTGCCTGAATGCTGATCTCTTTTACATTCATTGCTTCCAGCTCTTTTTCTATCGCACCATAACTGGTGTTCAGCTGCGGCTTTTTTAAAAGTCGGAATGTTACTGAAATAATTATGTATTGATTTTTTAATTCACGCTTAAAAACACTTTCGCGGTAGCCGAATTTACAATCTGAATTATTGAATGTATGAATTGTTTTATCGGAAATGTGATAGGCCTCGAGTTCATAAAAATGATCTTTTATTTCCACTCCATATGCGCCAATGTTTTGCATCGGACTGGCACCAACATTTCCCGGGATCAAAGAAAGATTTTCCAGTCCGGCAAAGTTGTTGTCTATGCAGAACATAACAAAAGAATGCCAGGCTTCACCTGCTGCCGACCTTACATAATAATAGTCAGCATCTTCATTGATTAGCTCAATTCCCTTCAGATTGTTCTTTAAAACAATTCCATCAAAATTTTTGGTGAACAAGAGATTGCTTCCTCCACCTAATATTAATTTATTGAGCGTAAAATAACGCACGTCAGATAAGATCTCATGTATGTTTTCGATGCTGGAAAATTCTGTGAAATATTTTGCAGAAGCATCAATGCCAAATGTATTTAGCTTTTTTAAGGATTGATTTTCGAGGATTATCATTGTTCAAAATTCAGCAATTAAATGTCAACTTGCAACTATTTGCGACAGATTACATTGACTCCAAATTCTGATTTTGTTATTTTTTCAGATAATATCTTTAAAAAAAGTTTTGAATTTATATGGATTATCAAGTATTTGTTCAACGAAAACCGGAATAATCTGTGCTAAAAAATCTATCTTCGTAAAGTGAAAAAAGCAATCGTTTCTGTTATAAATGATCTTAGTACCGACCAGCGGGTTCACAAAGTATGCAGTACTTTGGAAAAGCTTGGTTTTGAGGTTACGCTGGTTGGACGGAGACAGCGGAAAAGCCTGGAATTAGCCCCAAGAAGCTATCAGACAAAACGAATGTTTCTGTTGTTTGAAAAAGGCCCTTTTTTTTATCTTGAATTTCAGCTCCGTTTATTCCTTTACCTGTTGTTTCACAAAGCGGATGTATTGGTTGCGAACGATCTGGATACTTTGTTGCCCAATTTCCTGCTTTCGAAAATTAAACGCAGTGGCTTAGTATACGACAGTCACGAACTTTTTTGTGAAGTACCCGAGTTGCAATCGAACCCGTTTAAAAAAAATATCTGGAAACGACTTGAGCGTTGGATCTTTCCCAAGCTGAAATATGTTTTCACCGTTAATGATTCTATCGCGAAAATATACAGTGAGGAATATAACGTTGAGGTGAAGGTTGTTCGGAATATCCCTCTTCTATCCAATCAAAAAAATATAGAACATGTTTCAAAGGAATTGTTGGGGATTCCTGAGGGACTGAAAATAATTGTTTTACAGGGAGCAGGCATTAATATCGATCGGGGAGCAGAGGAAGCTGTTCTTGCAATGCAATATTTGGATAATACTTTGCTGTTAATTATTGGTAGCGGTGATGTGATGGATGTATTAAAGGGAATTGTGACGGATCATATGTTAGAGCATAAGGTGAAATTTGTCGGAAAGGTTCCATTTCAAAAGCTCATGCAGTATACACGGCATGCTGATCTTGGTCTAACGTTAGATAAGGATACAAATATTAATTACCGATACAGTTTGCCGAATAAAGTGTTCGATTATATTCATGCCGGTGTTCCTGTATTGGCTTCTGATCTGATTGAAATAAAAACGATCATCGGTCAGTATTCTGTAGGTTCGTGGATCAGCTCACACGATCCCAAGCATATTGCTGAAAAAATGAATTCGATCCTGACTGATGAAAATACATTACAAGTGTGGAAAAAAAACACTAAAATTGCATCCGAAAAATTAAATTGGGAACTCGAAGAACAACAATTAATAAAGGTGTATTCCCAATTTCTATAGCGCAGCACCATTTATAGCATTGGATGCTGCTAGACCAAAAATGAACGAAAATCATTTACATATTATTTCTTTTGATGTGCCATTCCCGGCTAATTACGGAGGCGTGATCGATGTATATTACAAGCTAAAGGCATTGCATGCCCAAGGTGTAAAAATTCATTTGCATTGTTTTGAATACGGTAGAGCGGAAGCTTTGAGTTTAGAAAGTCTTTGCGAGAAAGTTTATTATTACAAACGTAAAATGGACAAGCAACTACTTCTTAGTGCTTTGCCTTTTGTTGTTGTGACACGTTCCTCTGAAAAACTGATGGAGAATTTGTTGCGTGATAACCATCCTGTTTTATTTGAAGGATTACATTCCTGTTTTCACATGAACGATGAGCGTTTGAAAAGCAGAGTGAAAATTGTTCGCACACACAATATCGAACACGATTATTACAAGAACCTGCAGAAGGTGGAAAAGTCCTTTTTCAAGAAAATCTATTTCGGAATGGAAGGGAAGAAGTTGGAACGGTTCGAAAAAATCTTGAATAAAGCAGATGCAATCGCTGCTATTTCTGCTGCTGATGCCAAGGAATTGTCCGGTCGCTACAAAAATGTTCATCATATTACGGCTTTTCATCCCAATGAAGAAGTGAAGATCAAAGAGGGGAAAGGCGATTTTTGTTTGTACCATGGGAATTTAGAAGTAGGAGAAAACAACGAAGCCGCATTGTATTTGGTTAATCAGGTGTTTTCAAAAATAAAAACACCATTGATCATTGCGGGTAGAAAACCGTCATCCGAATTGATCGCTGCTGTAGCAAATTATTCTCATATCAGCATTAAAGCAAATATCAATACACAGGATATTGACGGACTGATAAGCAATGCGCAGGTTAATGTTCTGCCCACCTTTCAGGCAACCGGAATAAAGTTGAAATTACTGCTTGCACTTTTTACGGGAAGGTATTGTGTGGTGAATTCCCCAATGGTTGTCAATACCGGTTTGGAGCAATTGTGTTCAATTCAGGATTCAGCCGAATCCATGACAAAAGAAATCACCAGTTTGTTTGAACAGCAATTTGATATGCAGGAAAAACAAAAAAGAGAAGTTGTGTTGAGCGAAAATTTCTCAAATGATATAAATGTAAAGAAGCTGATTGCTTTGATTTGATACTTTATTTTAAACTGTTTCCAAAAAGGCGTATTGCATCTTGCATTTTGAAGGTAATTATTTTGCCTTCCTTTATAGCATATACTATAACCTCATAACTGGAATGATTGAAAGGGGGATGATGTTCCACTTCAAGAGAGTTTAAAAAAATTTTATCTTGATTGATGCAATTTTCAACAAATTGCTCCTCGTATATTTCTTTATACTCTTCGTATAGACTTTGAGCAGCTTGCATTTCCATCTTTTATCTATGGGCGGTTCCCCATCGAATCGATTATTTTACCACTTTCGCAGCGGATGCTTCTTGAAGGGAATTTATCAAACATCATTATATCGTGTGTTGCAATTAAAACCGCTCTGCCATTTTTGCTGATCTCCACTAATAAATTCATGATGCCCTCTGATGTTTCAGGGTCAAGGTTGCCGGTCGGTTCATCTGCCAGAATAAGTTCCGGATCGTTCAATAAAGCCCGGGCAATTGAAATGCGTTGTTGTTCACCACCGGAAAGTTCATGCGGCATTTTAAATCCTTTGGTAGTAAGGTTTACTTTATCCAGCACTTCCTGGATGCGTTTTTGCATCGCTTGTTTATCTTTCCATCCTGTTGCTTTAAGTACAAACAGCAGATTGTCATTTACACTTCGGTCTGTCAATAGCTGAAAGTCCTGAAATACAATTCCTAATTTTCTTCTCAGAAATGGAATTTCTTTGCGTTTTATTGTTTTGAGGTCAAATCCCGCAACTGTTCCACTGCCTTCTGTTAAATCCAGGTCGGCATACAATGTTTTTAGTAAACTGCTTTTCCCACTGCCTGTTTTCCCGATTAGGTATACAAATTCGCCTTTGTCGATGCTGATGTTCACATTGGCAAGAACCAAATTGTACTTTTGGAAAATGGAAACATTATTTAAGCTGATGATCGTATCGAGCGCCATTGTTTACGAATTGATCCTGTTATTCCAGTTCCCTTTTTCCGGACATGCAATAACAAGGGGATGATAATTTATTTCCGAAAATTACTTCATTAGAAGCTAAGCAATCACTTTTAACTTACAATACTTTCAACACTTGTGCGTTAATAACTTCCAACAGCCTTAAATCTTCATGCGGCTATCCTTACTAATTTTACAGTCATATCTATTTAATCGTTACAATGAGCAAGTTAAAAGGAGTTGTATTATCAGCTGGATTGTTTTTTTTAATTTCGGTTTCTGCTTTCGGACAGAAAACAATTCATGCTACGCATGAAGATTCCGAATTTAAAACAGGGGTAGAGCTTTTCCAAAAAGAAAAATTTGGTGCTGCTCAAAAAAGTTTTCTAAGAATAATTGAAACGCATAAAGATCCGCAATCACTTGTAAGGATCGATGCCGAATATTATAATGCCATTTGCGCTATCGAATTGTTTAATAAAGACGGTGAACTTTATCTGAAACAATTCATTCTTGATCATCCTGAAAGTCCGAAAGTAAAATCGGCTTTTTTCTATTTAGGGAAATATAACTACCGTAAGAAAAAATATAAAGATGCCATCAATTGGTTTGAAAAGGTTGATGTATACGATCTGACGACAGAAGAACTAGCCGAATTTTATTTTAAAAGAGGTTATAGTTTCTTTGAATCCAATAAATTACCGGAGGCTAAAAAAGATTTCTACGAGATCAAAGATGTAGACAATGCTTATGCCGCTGCCGCAAAATATTATTATGCACATATTTTATACGGAGAGAAAAATTATGAAACAGCGTTAACCGATTTTGTGAAATTGCAATCTAACGAAACATTTGGACCGATTGTTCCCTATTACATTGCTCAGATCTATTTTTTGCAAGGTAAATATGAAACGGTGATTTCTTATGGACCTTCATTATTGGATTCGGCAATCACGAAACGAGCTCCGGAAATTGCAAAGATTGTTGGAGAGTCTTTTTACCGAACATCAAAATACAAGGAGGCGATTCCATATTTTAAAAAGCATGAAAAGGCAACGGGTACTCTTTCACGCAAAGATAATTATCAGTTGGGTTTCTCTCATTATAAAATGAATGAGTATGAAGATGCGATCAATTATTTTTTGAAAGTAGGAAATGTTGATGATACTTTGGAGCAAAGCGCTTACTATCATATTGCTGATTGTTACATGAAAACATCAAGCAAACAAAATGCATTGAATGCATTTGGTCTGGCTTCGAAATTGGAATTTGATAAAAGCATTCAGGAAGATGCATTGTATAATTACGCGAAGTTGTCGTATGAATTGGCTTTTAATCCATACAACGAAGCCATCAGAGCATTCCAGAAATACATAAAGAACTTTCCTTCTGCCAGCCATGTAGATGAAGCATATACATATCTGGCGAATGTTTTTATAACAACAAAAAGTTATAAGGAAGCATTGGAAGCACTCGAAAGTATAAAAACATTAACTCCGGAGCTGAAACAAGCACATCAGAAAGTGGCATACTACCGCGGTGTTGATTTGTTCAATAATCTTTCGTATGCCGAAGCGATAAAATTATTCGATAAATCAAATACCTATCTGTTTGACAAAACGATCAGAGCTAACGCAATTTATTGGAAGGCGGAATCGTATTATCGTTTAAATCAATTCCCGGAAGCCGTAGATACTTATCTTGATTATATATCTGAGCCGGGTGCAATCGGTAAGTCGGAGCTGAGTGAAGCAAATTATAATATTGGTTATTCTTATTATAAGTTGAAGGACTATCCGAACAGTATTTTGTGGTTCAGAAAATTCGTCACCTTCAAGCCAATGGCGAATGCAAAAAAAATCAATGATGCATTGAATAGGATCGGTGATGGCTACTTTATGCAACGCGACTTTGCAAACGCGATCGAATATTATGAACAGTCATTCAAAATGAAACTGATTGATGCCGATTACGCATTGTTTCAAAAAGCTTTAGCGAGTGGTGTTCTGAAAAAATACAGCGCTAAAATTTCAGATATGAATACGTTCATTTCTGCTTATCCGAAATCTCCATACATACAAAAAGCGAAATTCGAATTGGCGCAAACATATTATACTGATGGGCAAAATGATCTGGCACTAACCAATTTTAAAAAATTCATTGAAGAATACCCGAACAGCTTTTATTTGAATATAAGTTTGAGTAAGATCGGCTTGATCTATTACGCTAAAAAAGAAGATGACAAAGCATTGTCTTATTTTGATAAGCTGATCAAGCATGATCGTAAATCCGCTGAGGCAAACGAAGCGATCACAACCGTTAAAGCGATATATACTTCCAAAGGTGATCCAGATGGTTTGGATAAATACCTTGCGTCTGTCGGTGCAACCATTCCTCAAGGAGAATTGGATTCACTGACCTATAATAATGGTAAGAATCATTACATGGAACAGAATTGTAAAAGTGTTGTGAGCGATTTTGAAAAATATATTCAGAAGTTTCCTGATGGAATATTTATTACAGAAGCGAATTATTATAAAGCAGAATGCGATTATAAATTAGGGAATACAGATGCTGCATTTGCTTGCTACTCTTTCGTGGTCAGTAAGCTGAAGAGTGAGTTCACTGAGCAGTCGCTTTACAAAGCATCTGATATTGCCTTTAAGAAAAAAGATTACATTAAAGCCATTGAGTTTTATAAGTTATTAGAAGTGCAGGCTGAAAATTCAAAGAGCAACAATGCTGCAATAATAGGTTTGATGCGTTCGTATTACGATACAAAATCTTCGGATGATATTATTGTTTATGCCAACAAAGTACTGAAGATCGAAAATGTAACGGAGCAATTGAGTAGTGAGGCACACTATGATATTGCACAAACATATCTCGGGTTGCAACGATTAGAAGATGCGCAGGCTGAATTTCAGGCAGTAGCAAATTCATCAAAAGCAGAAATCGGAGCAGAGTCGAAATACTATGTTGCCAGTATTTTATATCAGAAACAGGATTTTAAACAATCCAAAAAAACAGTGTTCGAACTCATCAACGGAGATGGCGATTATCCGTATTGGGTTACAAAGGCGATGATTCTCTTGGCGGATGATTATGTTGCACTGAACGATAATCTTCAGGCAAAAGGCATGTTGAAAGGGATTATTGATGAATCAGATATTCCTGAACTGATAAAAGTTGCGCAGGAAAAATTAGATAAAATTAATGCAGATGAAGAAGCGGCTAAGCAAATGAAAGTAGTTGAAGAACCTATTAAAATTGAGTTTGAAGGTAATTCGCCTCAGCAAAATAAATTATTTACAGATCCTGCAACAGTTTCACCTGATTTAAAGGAAGGAGAAGAAAAACATGAATAAGATGTCTTTAAAATATAAATTCTTTTTTGCGGCACTTAGCATAAGTGTATTCTCGAAAGTGTATTCGCAAACAGATGATCTTGATCCTATGCAGATCACAAGTACAGGAGCATACAAACCTGTGATCGCAGATGCAAATAAGATTATCGAAAACCCGGTGGTAGTTGATTCAACAAAAAAGTTGAAGGTAAATGGGTTTAGTATCAATTCTAAAAAGGTGATCACAACATACGAACTCGACCCGATAGAAGCCGCAGAAATGGTGGGCGAGCCATTAACAAAGTTGTATAATGGTTTAGTGAAGATAGGAATGGGTAATTATGCGACACCTTATGGCGAAGCCTGGTATAATCATTTGCGCTCTAAAGAATATGCATTCGGTTTGCGTTTAAAACATTTATCCTCTCAGACAACCTTGGATGGATATGATTTTGCAGGATTTAGCGACAATGAATTCAGTCTTTACGGAAAAAAGTTTTTAAAAGAACATACACTTTCAGGAGATTTTGATTATGCTCGTAATGTGGTTCACTTTTACGGCTTCGACAATGTTTTGAATGTGATAGAGGATAAAGATTTTACGATACAGCGTTTCAATTATTTTGCTGCAAGTGCAGAATTGAAAAGTCATTATTCAAAAGCTGAACGCTATAATCACGATGTAAAATTGAATTTCTACAATCTTCAGGATGCTTATACTGCTTCGGAAAGTAATTTTAAGGCGAGTGGTTATGTTCAAACGCAAGTGCTGAAAGAAGTATTAAAAGTAAATGCTTCTGTTGATTATTATAATTATAAAACGGCAACCGATACAATAAACAATACGATCATTTCAATAAATCCGAATTTTATCGCAACAGGAGAAAAATATCGTGCAAGCATTGGTGTAACTGCTGCTATGGATGTTTTTGTGAAGTCGAAATTTTATTTTTATCCGAACATCGACCTTAGTTATAATATCGTAGACGATATAATTATTCCTTATGCGGGTGCTACAGGAAAGTTGCAGAAAAACAGTTTTAAAGCGATCACAGATGAAAATCCGTTTGTGCTATCCGATTTAACGATGAGTAATTCAAATCATAAATATGAATTGTATGGTGGTATAAAAGGCACATTGTCATCAAAAGTGGCCTACAATGCACGCCTTGCTTATTCAAGTATTAAGGATCTGCCGATGTATGTGACTGACAGTAAAAATATTATGAAAAATCGTTTTGATGTCATTTATGATGATGCTGAATTGTTAAATATACGGGGTGAAATATCTTACCAGCAGCGCGAAAAGTTGAGAATTAATTTGCGCGGAGAGTATTTTAATTACAAGATGGCGACAGAGCAAAAAGCTTGGTATAAGCCACAGTTAGAGTTCGCGGTTTCGGCAAATTATAATTTAAAAGATAAGATCGTAGCGAAAGTAGATCTTTATTATATCGACAGTCAGTTTGCAAAAACGTTAGTTTCTGATGCAAGTTCTTCGACCGGAACGCGTGTTGAACCACAAGAATTAAAGGGAGTATTTGATGCAAATATCGGTTTGGAATACCGGTATACAAAAAAGTTGGGGTTCTTTTTGAACTTCACCAATATAGCGAATTACAGATATTACCGTTATAATAATTACCCGACACAGCGCTTCGGATTCATGGGCGGATTGTCCTATTCCTTTTAATCTGTTTTTTTATTAAACTTTAGTTTAATTATCCAAATTTTAAAGCCTTTTTTTGTTAACTAAATGTTAATAAAAGAGGGCTTTTTTATTGTCTCGAAACACCACTATTTACGCGGTAAAAAGCTATATTTGTTAGCCTTAAAAAGGGCGCAAAATAAAGGAAAAAATATGGAAGAAGCAGTGAATGAAAATTTAGCCAAATCATCAGATTATTCTGCTGATAGTATTCAGGTATTAGAAGGGTTGGAGGCAGTAAGAAAACGTCCCGCCATGTATATTGGTGATATCGGATTAAAAGGTCTGCACCATTTGGTGTATGAAGTAGTAGATAACTCTATTGATGAGGCCTTGGCCGGTCATTGTAAAAATATCTATGTTACAATAAATGAAAACAATTCAGTTACTGTAAAAGATGACGGACGAGGTATTCCTACTGATTATCATGCAAAAGAGAAAAAATCGGCTTTAGAGGTTGTTATGACCGTATTGCATGCGGGGGGGAAATTTGATAAGGATTCCTATAAGGTATCTGGCGGACTTCATGGAGTAGGGGTTTCTTGTGTGAATGCACTTTCTACACTTTTGACTGTTAATGTTCACCGTAATGGTAAGGAATACATTCAGGAGTATAATATCGGTAAACCATTATATCCTGTTAAAGAAGTTGGACCTACCG
>JBILYL010000065.1:0-10285 GCA_044377775.1 Bacteroidia bacterium | reverse complement strand
GTAAGTAAGAGCAATTATTCCCTTGTGAAGGTCCAAAAACAGAATCAATTTCAAATCCCCATCCATTTTCCGGACTGCCAGGAGTGAAAAAATCACCATCAAAAGTAGCCCAGCTATTTAATTGCGGATTTGCAACAAAACCAAAAAAGGGATTGTTTGAACGGAAGTGCATTCCGAACGGCACAGAAGTTGAATCCAAAGGAGCTCCTTCAAATCCACCAATACCGGAAATACCAATTTCAATATTATTACCCTTCATATACGCATTGCCTCCTACAATCTGAGCGAATGAGAAATCGGCTACAGTAAAAAATAGCGCAAATAATAAAAATGATGACAGTTTTTTATATTTATTTTTCATGATTCGTGTTTGTTTTGTCTACCAAATATAAACTAATTTTTGGGTATTAAAAAAAAGTCCCACTATTATTATAATGGGACTCTTAAAAAATTTTATTTTTTCTAATTATCTAACTATCTGAAAGAAATTAGCAATGGGCTTATCGAATTTCGAGTTTTCGAGAACAAAATAGTAAACTCCGTCATTTTGACCACTTCCATTCCAATTGTTTTGATAATCGGCACTTTCGTAGATCTTATTTCCCCAACGGTTAAAAATAGAGATGGAAGTACCTGGATAGAAATTTAGATTTTTAAAAACTAAATATTCATTGTCTTTATCACCATTGGGAGTAAAAACGTTCGGCACTTCAATTTCAGAAACGATCACATAGGGATACGTAATTGTATCCCAACAACCATCGCTGCTTTGAACAGTAAGCTCAACATTGTACGTTCCATCTAATGTAAAGATATGAGAAGGATTTTGTAATGTAGAACCAATAATACCACCGTTATCTCCAAAAGTCCATTCCCATAAAACAATTGAACCTGAAGACACTGTTGAAAGATCGGTGAAGTTCACAACAACATTCGGATTTGTAGTACCCGGAGGGTTGCTACTGAAATTAGCAAGCGGAGATGTGAACTGAGTTGTTATAATTGTATCTGCGGCATTACATCCATTCGTATAACTAACCGTAACAATTACCTGACCGGCAGTATTAACAGTTGTTGATGGAGTTGCAGCGGCATTTGACCACAAATAACTTGCTCCTGCAGGAATTGTAGGTATTGCAGTTAAAGTAATATCATAACCAGGACAAAAAGGAACTGAACCCGAAATACTAACATCGGGGTTGGCATTCACTACGGTTACAGCAGGCGATGTACCTGTACAACCAAAGAAATCGGTAACAGTAACAGTATACGTACCACTTACTACACTGATCGAATCATTTGTGCTTGAATTAGACCAAAGGTAATTTGTATATAAACCAGTAGAATCAACAGTCAAGTCAGTTGAATTTGAAAAGCAGGTAAATAAGTTACCAATAATTTCAGGCGTTGGATTCGGGTGTTCTACAACGTCCACTAGAACAGTTTTAAAACAACCATCTTTACTGGCGGTACACCAAATTTGTCCGGAGGAATCTGTTGATACGGTAAAACCTGTCGTACCATTATTCCATATATAGGAATCATAGGTTGTAGGGGTAATACTAAGGGTTGTACTTCCACCCGTACAAAAATCAAGCACACCGGTTATGGTAGGATTGAAGGCTGCTAATCCCGTTGTATCAATAAAAACATTAATATTTACTGTGGTAACACCGGCAGGAGTTCCATCATCTGTAGCAACAAATTGAATCGTTTGCAATCCTGCATTTGCAGCAGAAGCAACAATTTGTACTTGAGCTGTTGCAGAGTTTCCCGGGATATTGCTAATAACGGTGATTCCGGGAACACCAAAAGTATTTACAACAATGGTTGTATTCTGACCTATTTCAGGAGCTAAAAACAAAGCGCTAACGACAAGAGTATCGTCTGTACCGCAAAGTTTCAATGTATCGCAAGCACCACCACCACCTAATAAAGGAGGAGAAATACTAACAATTGGAGGAATGTTGTTTCCTGAACAAGAATTGAAATAAAATGATTGATTATCTAACCAGCTAACACCGTCATTTGCACCATAACCACCATCATAAGCAGCGCCAGCTTGGTCAAAACGGCCAATTTGAATATAATTAACGGCATCTCCTTTATTTACTCCAACAGTTGAAGGGATGCCTCCAAACCCACCTACACCCATAGATGCAGAACCTGTCGTCCATTGCATATCACCGTAACAAAATGCAATATTATTACCAGGAGGTAAAATTGGATCTGCTCCATTTGTAATAATCAGCTGAAAAGTATTTACTTTATCGGTCATAGTATTAAAGTATCCGACAGCATCCCAATTAACGTATAATGCAGTTGAAGTAATTTTATACTTAACTGTACCTGTTCCACGCGTATCTACATCCCCCCAAAAAGGAGCCACCATTACATTTGGAGCAAAAGGGAAAGAAGATGAAGAAAAGGTTCCATAAGGAGTACCAAATGAAATATTCCCATTATTATTGATATACAAGTTGGTATAATTTGTACCGTAAAGACAGAAGTTGAAGGGAATAGCAATCAATCCGGAACTTAAATCATCATTTGGCGCCATTGCTAGTGTATAAGATGCATCCGGAGTGATGTAACAGCCACAGCCTGAAGATGGCATTTTATGTGAAGTACCCAATCGTTGAAGATCTTCAAAAGAGGGTTGAAAAGTTATGTTCTTATTTTCGAAACTAAAGTTTGCAGGAATTTTGCCCTCCGCCTTCATTTTTTCGTACTCTTTTGTATCTGAAGCGGGCAATGTTAATTTAGTTGTTTGAGAAAAACCCTGCAAAAAAACAGTTCCAAGGAAAACGAAAGATAATAGATGTTTTTTCATTTTTAAGTATTTGATTTATAGATTATTAAAATTATATCCGCAAATGTAATAAATTGTCTCAATAACATAAGCATAACATTGATGCTTTTTTAGCATATTTAGTTGCATCGAAGCATAAAAGAAACGCTGATTTAAAAGCAATGTGCCTTTTCTTATCATCAGATTAAAACTATCTTTGCGCTCCTATGTCAAATTTGCTTTCCGCCAACTATCTAAAGAATTACAAAGCCACATTTACTTTAGCTTACCCTGTCATTTTGAGCCAGTTAGGCCACATTATGGTTGGCGTTGTAGACACTGCAATGGTTGGACAAATCGGGACGGTTGAACAAGCTGCCGTAGCGCTATCAAATAGTTTGTATACGCTGGTACTGGTTTTTGGATTAGGTGTATCCTATGGAATAACACCATTGGTTGCTGCCGCTGACAGTTCTAGCAATTACTCAGAAAATGCCGCATTATTAAAACACGGAATTATCATAAACACCATATTAGGAATCTTGCTGTTTGTTCTTTTATTTGCAATTTCTCCCGTTTTAAATCTTTTCGATCAAAAACAAGGGGTTGTTGATCAAGCGATTCCGTTTCTGAATGTAATGATGCTGGGCATGATTCCCTTATGCATTTTTTCGGGATTTAAACAATTCACCGAAGGACTTTCCTTCACCGGGATAGCCATGCTGATTACGATCGGAGCCAATTTATTGAATATCCTTTTAAATTATCTGATGATTTTCGGCCATTGGGGATTCCCTGAAATGGGATTAATGGGTTCTTGCTGGGCTAGTTTTATTTCACGGGTTGCTATGGCTTTGGCAATGTTTGCATACGTATATTATAATAAAGAATTTAAAAAGTATTGGCTTGGATTTAATTTCAGGAATATATCAAAAGAATTAACTAAAAAAATATTGGGAATTGGAGTTCCATCAGGACTTCAATGGTTTTTTGAAGTTGGCGCCTTTGCCTTTGCCGTTATCATGATCGGATGGATCAGTCCGGATGCACAAGCTGCTCATCAAATAGCGCTTAGCTTGGCAGCAACAACTTACATGATGGCGAGCGGATTATCTGCAGCTGCTTCTGTAAGGGTTGGAAATCAATTGGGATTAAAAAACAGAGAAGGAATCAGAACTGCAGGCTTCAGCGCTTTTGTGATGGTATTGATCTTTATGGGTACGATGGCATTATCATTCATATTGCTTCAAAACTATCTGCCAACTCTTTTCAGTAAAGAACATAATGTAATTGCAATTTCTTCCTCCCTTTTGGTAATTGCCGCATTTTTTCAACTAAGTGACGGGATTCAAGTTGTAGGATTAGGCGCCTTGCGAGGAGTAAAAGATGTTAAGATCCCAACAATAATAACGCTCATTGCTTATTGGATGATCGGCTTACCGATGAGCTACATCCTTGGATTCAAATTGCATATGGGTGTCGAAGGTATTTGGTATGGCTTATCTCTTGGCTTAACCATTTCAGCAATTCTATTATTCTGGAGATTTAATTATGTGAGCAAGAGAATTTAATTTAAAGGTATGAACTAACATTTTTTGCTGCCTACATCTGTTATAAATTGATTTATGATTTGAACCGTAAGAAACAAAAGGAATTATCTAAAACGACTCCCCTACTTCACTTCGAAACCGACACTTTTCAAATCAGTCCAAAAGTTGGGATACGATTTTTTAACTACCTCCGGATCTTCTATAGAAACTGAATCCAGCTTCAATGCAAGAGCCGAAAAAGCCATCGCCATTCTGTGATCGTCATATGTTGTAATATTTACAGAGGCCTTACGATCAGTTGTTTGAGGAATAATTTTTATACTATTATCATTCAGGATCTCAACCGAAGTTCCTATTTTTTTTAATTCAATTTTAAGTGCTTCTATCCTATCTGTTTCTTTAATACGAAGCGTACGCAAACCGTTAAACAAAGCCGGAATGTTTAATGCACTCACAACAACGGCAATCGTTTGGGCAATATCCGGGCAGTCAGAAAAATCAAAACCAAAATGTTCGTCTTTAACTCTGTTTTTTGTGATCCTTATTCCACCAGCTATATATTCCGTTTTGATCCCGAAAAAAGTAAAAAGATCAGCAACAATAGCATCCCCTTGTAAACTAGGGTGATTCAAGCCCATAATCGTTAAATCCACTTGTTCACTCAATGCAGCGATCGCATACCAATAGGATGCTGAACTCCAATCCGCCTCGACATTATAAGCATAATCGACATCACTTTTTCTATGATAATTTTGTTTGCTAACAGAAATTGAATTTTCATGCCATTGACCGTAAACACGAAACTCTTCCATCATTTTAAGCGTCATGTTAATATATGGCCGGGATGTTACCTCGCCTTTAAACTTTATAACAAGACCGTTTTGTAATTCGGGTGCGATCAACAATAAAGCAGAAACGAACTGACTGCTTACACTTCCATCAACGTCAACTTCACCGCCCCTCAAGGGCTTGCCAACGATTTTCAATGGAGGAAATCCTTCATTTTCAATATATTCAATCTCCGCTCCCAATCCGCGAAGTGCATCAACGAGAATTCCGATCGGTCTTTTTTTCATTCTATCCGAACCGGTAATAATGAACGTACCTTTTTTAGTAGAAAAATAAGCCGTTAGGAAACGCATTGTAGTTCCTGCAGCGCCTACATCAATAGTTTGTTGGTTGCTGTCAGTTGGTAGTTCCTGATTCAAAATACGATTGAGCGTAACGGTATCTTGTGCAGCGGCCAAATTTTTAATTTCAAACTTTTCGCTGCACAATGCCTGGATGATTAAAGCTCTGTTGCTTTCGCTTTTAGAAGCAGTAAGACAGATCGAACCATTAATTTTTTTTGATGGATGAGAAATAGTATGCATCATTATTTCATCAGTTTTAATTGTTCGGTATAATATTTCAGGGAATCAATGACAAGATCAGCCTTTGCACTTTTATTGATCTCACATTTTCCAATTGAAGAAAGTAAAGAAAAATTGATCTCCCCTTTTTCATTTTTCTTATCGTGTCTCATCAACTCGATCAACCGATGAGCATCCATCGCGTCTAATTTTACAGCCTTGTATTTACCAACAATAAATTGCGTGATCTCTGTTAATTCGTCAGCAGACAATTTACAAATCTTATGAGACAGATAAGCTTCGCATACCATCCCTACAGCAATTGCTTCGCCATGAAGGAGGTGTTTTTTATTTTCATTTTCCAATGAAAAGGTTTCAATCGCATGTCCGATTGTATGCCCGAAGTTCAGCACCTTTCTGATATTTTGTTCTTTCGGATCTTCCATCACAATTGTATTTTTAATGTGAATGGAAGTCTTGATCAGCTCATCAAACAAATTAAGATCGGCAAAATCGGCATTCATTACTTTTATCCAATAGTTAGCATCCGCAATAAGTGCATGTTTAATTATTTCTGCGAAGCCTGATAAAATCTGACGCTTATCAAGTGTATTCAAAAAGTTGCTATTAACAAAAACGGCCGCAGGATTATTAAAAACGCCAATTTCATTTTTAAGGTTGTTCATATCAACACCCACTTTCCCGCCAACGGAGGCGTCCACCTGCGAAAGCAATGTTGTTGGAATATTAATAAAATCGATTCCTCTTTTAAATGTAGAAGCAATAAAGCCACCCATATCTGAGATCACACCGCCACCTATATTAACAAACAATGATTTTCGATCGGCACCATATTCACTTAAAGCGCCCCAGATCTGGATACACACTTCGATCGTTTTACTGCCTTCGCCACTTTCGATCTCAATAATCTCTGCATCCTTAAATACGGCAATTTTTTCAACCAAAGGAGGATAACAATATTTTAAAGAATTTTCATCAACAAAAATAAACACTTTGGAATATCCATTCTTATTTGCTTTCA
Organism: Bacteroidia bacterium; assembly: GCA_044377775.1. Lineage (GTDB taxonomy): Bacteria > Bacteroidota > Bacteroidia > 2-12-FULL-35-15 > 2-12-FULL-35-15 > 2-12-FULL-35-15. Next base: position 3,550 of record JBILYL010000065.1, on the reverse strand, counting down.
GAAACCGGTTGATTTCTTTTGCAATATCATCAGAGATAAATACAGAATAATTATTTGAACGAATTTCAGTCATAAAAGTGAATGGAATAACAAATATAGTAAAAAAGTCATTTGTAAGTACCCCATATGAACGATGGTATTTTGTTATATTTGCATAACAAAACTCAGCTATGTTATCATTCGACAATACAGAAATTTCCTTTTCAGGAAAATCAAACAAAGACCTTAATCGTTCATATTGGTTATTCAAAATGGTTTCCAATCAAACATTTGTATCTATTGGAAAATCATTAACCACATTTGCAATTCAAACACATTTACCCATAAAAGGACTTATCAAGGCAACGATCTTTAAACAATTTTGCGGTGGCGAAACAATTGAGGAGTGCGATAAAGCAATCAAAGAATTGGCTAAATTCAAAATCGGAACGATTTTGGATTATTCGGTTGAAGGAAAAGAATCTGAAATAGATTTTGATGCTTGCAGCACCGAAACGATAGCAACCATTGCAAAAGCGAAGAATGACAAAAACATTCCTTTTTGTGTTTTTAAAGTAACAGGCATGGCCCGTTTTGATCTTTTAGAAAAAGTAAGTTCAAAAATAGCATTAAGTGCTCCAGAAAATTTGGAATTTGAGCGTATAAAAAACCGGGTGAATTCAATCTGCAAAGCAGCTAACATTGCCGGTGTTCCAGTATTTATTGATGCAGAAGAAAGCTGGATACAGGAAGCAATCGACAATCTGGCAAACCAAATGATGGTTTTATACAATAAAGATAAAGCAATTGTTTATAACACTTACCAACTATACAGAAAGGACCGGTTAACTTATTTAAAAAAATCATTTGAGGCAGCGCAACAATTAAATTATTTTCTCGGTGCTAAGCTTGTACGAGGTGCATATATGGAGAAAGAGCGGAACAGAGCGATCGAAAAAAACTACCCTTCACCAATTCATGAGTCAAAAGAGAACACAGATGCAGATTACGATTCCGCAGTTGAATTTTGCACTGAAAACATATCCCGGATCGCAATTTGTGCAGGAACACACAACGAAAACAGTTCTATGAAACTTGCCGACTTAATGCAAAAAAGGAACATACCTTCGGATACAAAAAATATTTATTTCTCTCAGCTTCTTGGCATGAGCGACCATATTAGTTTCAACCTTGCGAATGCAAATTTCAATGTTGCGAAATATGTCCCTTACGGACCTGTAAACGAGGTTCTCCCCTATTTGATCCGCAGAGCCCAAGAGAACACTTCAGTTAAAGGTCAAACGGGAAGAGAATTAAACTTAATCATGAAAGAAAAGGCGAGAAGAAATTTAAAATAAATTGATTTCTTTATTGTGAATTAAGAAAGAGGATTATAGTAAATAAAAATCTGGAAATGAAAATAAACTCAACTAATTTATTTTATTTTTTATTGCCTATATTTATTCTGAGTAGTTGCACAAACTTCAAAAAACTGATCACTGATGAAGTGGTTATGAAAGATGGAAATTCACAAACAGGCACTATTATACAATCTGATTCTACAAATATCAAGCTCAAAAAAATAGACGAGTCCATCAATAATATTCCCTGGTCGAGTGTTGAAATTGTACAGGGGAAAAAATTTAAAACCCTTTTTCTGGGTGCAAATGTCGGATTTTACAAAACACCCTATTTCTCGGTATTCAGAAACGAACCGATTACAGCGAGGCATGCAGGCATGCAATACAAAATAGGTATTGCTGCCCGAGGTATAAAACTCTATTACCTCAATTTATCCTACTCACCTGCTAAACCATACGCCATCACAAAATTCGGATTCGGCTACCAACTCTATTTAGGAAATTCAACTTATCTAAAGAAAAATTCTTTTTTTATCGGGACAGAATTCAACCTGATGGGTGTTAAATATAACAATGGTGCCCAATTCGCGATTGAACCATTTACCGGTTTTGAAAAAAAATGCAATGAGCATTTCAGGTTGCATTTCAAACTTGCCTTACAATTAAACTTCGCAAACAAGAATAATCAGACAGGTGTAAACGCTACCATTGGAGCACATTTCATGAAAAGAAATTTCAAAAAACATTATGAAATCCTTAATCAGGAACACCGGTTGAGCAGAAGATGAAAAAAGCACTGTTAATAGTATTATTATCACTTGGACTGGGATCATTTGGACAAACAGGTAATCTGGTGTTCAACGATTCCATTTTACACATACTTACTATCGAAACGGAGCTTCCGAATTGGTTTGATACCCTGGAGCAAGATTTCGAATTGAACTTCACAAACCCTGATGTTTATCCTGAAATTTACAGAAAATGCAACATTAGCTGGGACGGTACACTTCTTACTGATTGCGGATTCAGGGAAAAAGGGAATGCATCCAATTCATTCACTAATTTCGGAAAGAAAAAACCCTTTAAGATATCTTTTGATGAATTTGTTAATCAAAAGTTAGATGGTCTGGGAAAAATCAATCTGAACAATTTCACCAATGATCCGTCCTTACTTCACGATGCCATATCTCTGAAATTAATGCGTGATGCAGGATTAATTGCTTCCCGAACCTCATTCACAAAATTATTTATAAATGGTGAATATATTGGTCTTTATGTTGTAATTGAAAACATTGACAAAACCTTTTTGAAATTCCAATATGGAAGCAGTCAGAATGACGGCAACTTATACAAAACAGACAGAGGAGCAAGTGTTCCTTTGAATTGGCTTGGCAACGAACCTTCAGGATATAAGGATCAGGGATTAAAATTGACAACAAATGAAAGTACTGACGACTGGACTAAACTCATCCGTTTTATAGATCTGATCAACAACGATCATTCGGAGGACTTTAAGCAACAGCTTGAAAATACTTTTGATGTTCATGCGTATTTAAAAATACTCGCTATAGAAAAATGTGTAAGAAGTTGGGATAGCTATTGGGGAGGAGGAAACAACTTTTACTTATACGAACACCCCGATGGAAAAATAAGATGGATCCCCTGGGATATGAATGAAACATTTCAGGATATAAAAGTACTCAGCGGAACATCCCTGCTGGATGGCTATTTAATACCTGCCAACCAATTTGATACGAAGCCTTTACTAAAAAGGATATTTGAGATCGATGAATATAAAAATGAATATTTGAATTACGCCTGCGAACTTATTCAGTCGCATTTTACATTAGACCATCTGGGGCAATACATTTTGGATAAACATAATTTAATAGATGAAGCTTACAAAAATGATCCCTATAAATATAATACTTACGAAGAATTCAAATATTCATTGACAGATTATAATGAAGATGACGTTTCGATCACTCAATCAGCTTATGTTATCAGAATAAATTATCCAGGCATCTTTCCATTCATACAATCACAAAGAGAATGGGCTGTTGATCAGATGCATGGCTGGGACCGCGATTGTTCAATCGAAGACAAGTCCATCTATAATTTATTTGTTTATCCGAATCCAACATCTGATCAAGTGAACATAGCAAACGATACCTCCGGTTTTGAATATGCCCAATTCAGATTATACGATT
>JBILYL010000306.1:0-3471 GCA_044377775.1 Bacteroidia bacterium | reverse complement strand
CACTTCCGATATAAACAGCTGTTCCCGGAACTCCTCCTCCATCAGTCCATATGTGTAAATTAAAAGAGTAAATGGATGTGTTGATCAAAAACGGGTTAAAATAAATATCAATATACTGCATGGAATCGGCAACATTCAATGTGAATTTTTCCGCAAGTTGAGCATAAAGAGTACTCAGACCGAAAGAGTTCTCGGCTGTCCCGTCATCATAAGAAAAGTAATTGGTCAGGTCCTGGACAAAACGAACGGTGTCGTTCCCACGATCATTATCAGGAGTAGAAGAGATCGTACTTTCAATTGTATAACGAGACGCTGTAGTTAATGAAGGTATAGTGAAATTTAGCGCAGGATTAGTGAACGCAGCGTAATTCATATATCCGCTTGTAGAAAAAGGATCGATATTAAAACTGCCACCGGAATAGGTAGTATTTACCTGAATACCAAGATCGTTGTAGATCTTATATTTAAAACTTCCATTTTTTGTTACCGTATGATTGTTACGTATGGTAGTAGTGTAATTCAATTTCATATCCGATGCACTGTATTGTTTCCAGGGCATTGCAGAATACAAACTAATCAACGGTGGAGTTTTATAAACAAAAGCTACATCCTCAAAAGTGGTATCATTTATATTCCTTGTTTTATTCAGATACACATAATCAATATTCCAATGATCTGTATTTCCGCTGATCGTTGCACGGTTATAAAAACGGAATTGAAAACCATCTTTCAGATAGGCTGTATCAGCAATTGGAATCATCGCCAAAGACCAGGAACTATCGGTTGCAGTAAGAGTTGTGCCTCTTTTCGCCCAAACATTTTTCCATCCTGATGTTGCATTCTTGAATTGTACTACCAATGAATCCTGATATTCGGGAGCATTCCCATTGCCTTGGGGCTGATAAAAAAAACTTAAATAAACAGAATCACTAAGTGGGTTATTTAAGTGAATCGGTTTGGATGTCAGAAAATCAGCAACTGCAGAAGTAGTTGATCCGGCAGTAAAATCGTAAGGAAAACCATTATAATCTAATCCTTCAAAAGTTGCCACTCCAAGCGTAATGGGTGCTTTGGCAAAATCACGGTTAATAAAAACTTTATTATCAAGCCAAATTGTTGTATCCGGGTAGGGACCATTTGCAGAGAAGTCATCTAAGATCCCTTTAACTCCTAAACTAATCGTATCCGAAAGTGATGGAGCTCTGTAAGAAGATTTTATCTGCTCATATTTACTGATAATAATGTGATTGGTCGTTAATTCATTCTCTACCAAGCCCTGAGAAAAGCTAAGGTTTGAAAAACAAAAAAGACAAATTGCCGCTATAATTCTATTAATCAAAATTCTCATCATCATTATTTTTTACAGTCGATGTATCAGGCATTGAAGACAATTTATTTTTATCGTTCGTAAAATACAAATCGATGGTTCCTCCCATATTTACCTTCGCTTCTTTGCTGCAATTTGGAATTTGCCTGTATACTTTTCCATTTACAGAATCTTTTGCAACGTCAAAACTAACAGCTCCAATACTCAATGAAGCTTCCGTCAATTTTGCAAGCGCTTCCTTACGGGTTAAACCATATAAGCAGGGAACACCAACTTCTTCATCACTTAATCCTTTGCCAACAATCAAATCGATCACAGTACCTTTTTCAATTTTTTCACCAGGGGCAATTTTCTTTCCCTTTACCATCTGTTCCAACACACAATTTGCGCATTGATCAGCTACAAATTTTGTTTTACCAAGTCTCAAACCAAACGTGGTGATCATTGCAGCAGCTTGTCGCAAGGAACGATCAACCAACTTCGGCATTTGAATACTTGGGGGCAAAACAGAAGTAACATACAGATAAATGGTTCTTCCTTCTTTCACTTCAGCATTTGCTTCCGGCTCCTGCTTAACAACCACTCCTTTTTTAGCCTTTAGATCGTACAAGGAATCGATCACCAGGTAACGCAAATTTTTATCTGCCACAAACTGATCCAGTTCCTTGAGCCCAATACCTGAAAAATCGGGAACAACAACTACTTCATTGTGATTTGTTGTTCTGCCTAACCAGGAAATGATCAACCAGCAGATTAAAATCACTGTCACAAGATAAATGGACAGATGAATTAAAAATGTTTTACTTTTTATGAATTGTAACAGACCTTTGAACATAAATAACGGCAATCGAAATTAGACTACGAATGTACGAATTTTAGGGAAACGAAAGAAATGCTAATTAATTGCATCTATAGTCTGAAAATTGACTCGATAGTGAGTAATAGCAATTTTTTTGCGTTTTTCTTCTATCTATTTCCTGCAAAGTAATTAGTGCTGTAACATTTTTCGTTTTTGAAAGCCGAAATCCAGAATGCGATCAATAAAATCGTACGGCTTATAGCCATTGATTGCTGTTTGATGAAAAATACATGTGGCGGGAGTCATGCCGGGCAATGAATTTACTTCAACAAAAACAACTTCTACCCTATTCACATCATAGATTCTGACAAAAGCGTCAATCCGGGTATAGCCGTTAATGTTTAACAGTTTTGCGGCAGCGCCAAGCGTCTGTTTTACCTGATCAGATATCTGCTGACGTTCAATTGCATCCTTCGCATAACGTGCCGGAGTGATATTCTGTCCTTGTCCCGCTAAAAATTTCTCTTCTAAAGACAATGCTTCTCCTTCACTTAATGCTTCTGATGCTTCAAAAACTTCGTAGGTAACATTATTCTGAGCATCATATTTTGTAAGCATCCCACCCGTTACTTCTAAAAAATGTCTGGCATCCCTTTTAGAAATTAATTCCTCCACCAATATTACCGGCTTTTGGGGAAACTCCTCTTTTTCCTTTATGTGCAACACTTTAGCAGCAGCAGCATCTAAAGCTTCCTGTTTACGGAAAATAAGTGTTGCAAAAGCCTCAAACTCTTCAGGTGTTTTAATTTTTTTAACAGCAGAAGAACAACCGTCATCCACCGGCTTCGCAATAAATGGATATTGTATCGTATCCTTGATCAACTTTAATACATTCAAATGATCAGCTGTCCAATCTGATTCAGATACCAAGAGGTGATCAGCAACAAGAAATCCATTTTGTTTTAGAATTTCGTTCGTGCGGTATTTATCGATCGTAATTTGCGAACTTTCAACACCCGAACCATTATACGGCAAGCCTACTTTTTCCAAATTTGCCTGAACTGCACCATCTTCGCCCGGTCGTCCATGAAGCGCAATAAAAACACAATCCACCATCTGTCCCAATTCCTCGTATGTAAGTCGTTTTGGTTTTGCAAGATTATCTTTATTTGAATATTTGGAAGTGATATCAGCACATTCAGAAATGATCTCTTTCACTAGATCATGAATTTTATAATTATCGATCTTATCTTTGATATCATCCGCATTGTCTTTCAACAAAATATTTACAGGAATCTGGTACATCAGATGCTCTTCATTATTTCCGGTAAGAAATACAGGAATC
>JBILYL010000063.1:0-10373 GCA_044377775.1 Bacteroidia bacterium | reverse complement strand
CTACACGCACAACACCTGCACCTAATTTACGGATCCCTAAAAAATAGGCTAGTCCGGCCATAAAACGTTTATCCAGCGTTGTCATCAATTGAAAAACATCATCGCTGGTTGAATCAGCGCATTCAAAAGAGATACACTCATTGTAAGCCAGGCGATCCAGATCTTTGTCGGTCATCGGAAACAATACAGGTTCACCCAAGGTTCCCGATGTAGTAATGTAATCGATTATCTTACTTGGAGGAACACAAATAAAATCATCGTTACGGTTTTGAATATCGTCTTTTGTTGTGACAGGAATTTCCTGAAGATCTTCCAATGTTTTAATCTTTGAAATATCGATCTTTTCCTTTTCAAATAATTCGGAATAAAATTTCGAACGCTCAGAGACATACTGCAGCAATGAAGGCAGCTGCGTTTCCTGATGTTTTTTTTGTTCTTCTAATGATTTTGTTTCAATATCCGGGATCATACAATTAAAAATATTTTTTAAAAACGTAATTCCGGAAACGACACGGAATCTGTATATTATTGACAGTTAAACATAATAAAAATCCGCAAACAACATTTTAGCCCTCTAACACGACAGTCGCCATAGCAAAGTCCTTTACATGCGACAAAGAAACATGAATGAGCAGGATATTTTTATCTTTTATGATATCCGCTGTTGTACCCAAAATATTCAACGTAGGTTTCCCTAATTCATCATTCACGACTTCAACTTCATTGAAAGCCATTCCACCCCGCCATCCAGTTCCCAGCGCTTTAAAAAAGGCCTCCTTTGCAGCAAACCTAGCGGCAAAACTTTCCGCTTTATTAACTTTTGTTTCACAATACGTGATCTCAGTATGTGAAAACACCTTCTCTTTAAAGCTATTATTCTCAATGCTTTTAGCAATTCGATGCACTTCGGCAATATCTGTTCCTATTCCTATGATCATTACGGATTAATTTTCTGAATGTCCACAATACTTTTTTCAATCGCTTCTTTATCCTGAGCGGTTGTAATTTCTTTTGTCAAAGCTAAATTATAATATTTTAAGGCTTCAGAAACATTCTTTTGATCTCTGAAGTAATTACCAAGAATAAAATAAGTTTCAAAATATTCCGGATTGCAGTGAATGAAGGTAGTAATTGTTTTTATATCAATTGTGCCTTTTAGCTCATGCTTGTGTTTTAACTGAAAAGCTTCTCGCATTAGTTTGTAGGCGTTAAACTTCCGGAACTCGGAAGAGTATATATAAGGATCAGCGGGAATTGTTAATTCCTTTTCATACAATTCCTTTTTTGATTTCAGCAATGGAGCTTCAGCAAAAACTTTTTTCAAATCATAGCATACAAATTGCCCTAATTGAAATGGATTGGTAGAGATCCACATTTGCAATTTTGCAGGTTTGAAAATCACAGAATGATGTGCAATAAGTTGGTTCAACGCTTTTTCATTTCCCATACCTATATTTTCTTCCTTCTGACCTTTTTGATTTCTCAATATGGAGGCGGCATCAGCAACAGTCATGCCGGACGATTGTTCTACTAATTTTGTTAAATGCTTTAAGCGATAATTGGATGAACTTTTTTCTATATTACTTTGATTTATTAAATCAGTTGCAAAGGCTTTACTTTGATAATGATTCGCACAAATAATATAATTCGACTGTTCGGTTTGATATAATTCAGTTTTTGATGGCGTCTTTTCAATTGTCGCTGTTTTTTTATCCGCAAGTGATCCGATCAAAATTGATTCGGAAACAAACGTTTTCCGTTTTTTCGCAATCGCATAAGCTTCATCAATATTTTTGGCGTATTGCAAAATTTCACGTGCTAAAATAGAAATGGGCGTTGCAGCACTCGTTGGGATCTCCGACTTAGATGCATTAATAGTCACAGTTAAGCCTTTCTCATTCATTCCTGAAACCGTTCCGATCATGCCAGCCCAGGAGATCATCATGAGTTTATAACCGGTCTTGGGCCTTACGATATTGATCAGTTTATCTTCCGCGAAAGCATCACCCACATAAAAATCAAAATTCCTTCCGATCAATAAAGTACCGTCATCGGTTTTATCTGACCATGCTCCAAAAGAAGTACAGCCAACTACCATGTTTTTATCCTGCAATGCATGCCCGATATCATGTGCTGCATGATAATTCAGCATCCTGTAATACTTTGGTCCGATAAAATCGAATTGATCAGATGCAGATAGCGATTCACCAAATATTTCCAACTTATATTCCTCAGGAATATAGTGATCGAGATTACGATTAAAAAAGGCAATAAAAAATTTAAGATAGTTAAGCATTCCTTGAGAAGGAATCATCTTTTTGAGTTGTCCGACAAATGCAATTTCTTGTTTTTCTGCCAACTCTTTATTTAACTTCCCTTCTATAACACCTCTTTCAAAGCCATCACCTTCAACATAGATCTCCCACAATCCTGTTTCACTTTTTTTGATCCAATTATTTTTTATCGAATAGAAATCCGGTGCAAGTTCGGTTCGCGTCAACTTCAATAGCTCCTGATCAGGAGCTGTAGGCGTTTTAATAGTAACCGTTATGATAAACCAAAAAAGCAGAATAAATAGAATATCCGCCACTACAAAAAAGGAGTAGAATAACCAGCGTAAAAGTCGTTTAAGAATATCCATTTTTATTTACAATGCTGCAAAGATAAGAATAATACCAGGTTGCCCCTACTCTATTTCAGTCCTATTTATTCCTCCTGCCCTGCTCAAAAAAAACAGCCCGAAAGATCGTTTTCCAAGCATTAATTAAGGACGTCATGCAGTAAACAAAATCTAACACAACCAAGCCCTTTCTATAAAAGGAAACCGTTTTTATAGGAACATAAATCAATAAAAATCAAGGGACGACAATTGGAACATTTATAAAATTCAATTTAACGGTTTATCTATGCAAAAAAACAGTATTTTTAGTTCCGGTAAAAAGCATGAAAAGCAATTCTATGAATAAAAATATTAATCTGGAGGATATTCGTCCCTATTACGATCACGAGGCTCGTGAAGTGATGCAACGAATGAAGAATGACCCTTTATTTATGCAATTGGTTAAGTATATCTGGCCCGACATGACGCAGGAAGAAGCTTTTGCAAAGGCCGACAAGGTGAATAACAACATGGATTTCCAACTCGAATTCATGCATCAGGCAATCCGTGTTATTGTAGAACGGTCATCTACCGGACTATCATTCAGCGGTTTTGAAAACTTAGATCCTAACAAGGCCTATTTATTTATCGCGAATCACCGCGACATTCTGCTTGATTCTGCAATTCTTCAGATCCTGCTGGTTGAACAGGGATTCAAAACTACTGAGATCACTTTCGGTGACAACCTGATGCAAGGTGGCTTTGTTAACGATTTCGGAAAATTGAATCGTATGTTCACCGTGATTCGTGAAGGAAACAACAGAGAATTATACGAGATATCGCAAAAGTTATCGACTTATATCCGTCATACACTGGTTGAAAAAAATGTTTCCGTTTGGATCGCACAACGGAACGGCAGAACCAAAGATGGCAGCGACATGACCCAAAATGGTTTAATAAAAATGTTGAACCTCAGCGGTGGCAAAAATTTCACTGAAAGTGTTAAGCAACTGAATATTGTTCCGCTTAGTATTTCTTATGAATACGAACCTTGTGACGATTTAAAAGTACAGGAAACGTATCTTTCATCATTACATTCGAAATATTTGAAAGCACCGGGAGAAGACCTGAACAGTATCATTTCAGGTATAAAACAACAAAAAGGCCGGATTCACATGCATGTTGGTATGCCGATCGAAAATGAATTGATTGAAATAGAAAAGAAAACGAACGAAAACGAAAAGATCAAAGAATTGGCAGCCTTTATCGATGAGCAGATATACAACAATTACAAGTTATGGCCTGTAAATTACATTGCCTGGGATATCGCTAACGAATCTGACGAATATCGATCTTTTTATACTGATACAGAACGTGAAAATTTTATTGCTTACATCAAACAAAAAACAGTAAAACTGAAAGGCGATGACCTTACGTTGTTTAATCTCTTTATTGTGATGTATTCTAATCCGCTGAAGGCAAAAAAAATGTCTCAGAAGCAATTCGCATAAAATTTATTTATACAAATGAGTTTCATATCATTTCAAAAACAGAACAGAATTTAAGTCCTGGTCTTTTAAAATTTAGAAAAATAAAAATCATGAAATTAGAAAATTACGCACAAGGAAAATGGATTGCAGGTGAAGGAGATGGTCAAACACTATACAACGCGATCACTGGTGAAGCTATTACAACAGCAAGCAGCAAGGGATTAGATTTTGGCGGGATGATGGATTACGCGCGAAAAGTTGGCGGACCGGCATTGCGAAAACTAACATTTCAGGAAAGAGGTTTAATGTTAAAAGCATTAGCCGTGCACCTTCAATCAAAAAAAGAACAATTTTACAATGTAAGCTGGGCAACCGGAGCAACCCGCACAGACAGTTGGGTAGATATTGAAGGAGGGATCGGAAATTTATTTACTTATGCCAGTTTACGCAGACAATTTCCAAATGAAACTTTTTGTTTAGATGGTGATGCAGCTAAGCTAAGTAAAAACGGAACATTTATCGGTCACCACATTTGTGTACCAAAAGAAGGCGTTGCTATTCATATTAACGCCTTTAATTTCCCTGTTTGGGGGATGCTCGAAAAAATTGCAGTGAATTTATTAGCTGGTGTTCCGGCTATTGTTAAACCCGCAACCGTAACCTCTTTCTTAACAGAAATTGTAGTAAAAGAAATTGCAGCATCTAAGATCCTGCCCGAAGGTGCGTTGCAACTTATCTGCGGAAGCGCGAATGGAATATTAGACCATGTCGAATCACAAGACATCGTTACATTTACTGGTTCCGCGAGTACCGGAATGATGCTAAAAGCTCATCCCAGATTGGTTCAGGAAGCTGTTCCATTTAATATGGAAGCAGATTCATTGAACTGCTGTGTTTTAGGAACAGATGCTGTTCCCGGGACTGCAGAATTCGATATTTTTATTAAAGAAGTTCAAAGAGAGATGACAACAAAAGCAGGACAAAAATGTACTGCCATCCGGAGAATCATTGTACCTGAAAAATTAGTGGAAGATGTTCAGATCGCCTTAGGAAAAAGGTTAGCCTCTACAATTATTGGTGATCCGAATGCTGAAGGTGTAAGAATGGGTGCTCTTGCGGGTAAATCACAATTGAAAGAGGTTGCGGAAAAAGTAATGCAACTTTCAAAAACACAAGAAATTGTTTTCGGTGATCTGGAAAAATTTGAAGTAACAGGTGCCGATAAAAACAAAGGAGCTTTTATGTCACCGATTTTATTTTTGAATTCCGATCCGTTCAAATTCCAAGACTGTCATAATTTAGAAGCATTTGGTCCTGTAAGCACCATCATGCCTTACAATACGATTGCCGATGCAATCGAATTAGCAAAAATGGGGAAAGGTTCATTGGTATGTTCGATTGTTACAGGTGATGATAAAATAGCAAAAGAATTTGTGATCGGTGCAGCATGCATGCACGGACGAATATTGGTACTGAATGCTGATTGCGCAAAAGAAAGTACAGGTCATGGCTCCCCTATGCCTTTGCTTACGCATGGCGGACCAGGACGTGCAGGTGGCGGAGAAGAGATGGGTGGAAAACGTGGCGTATTTCATTATCTGCAACGCACCGCGATCCAAGGTTCTCCAACTACTTTAACAAACATTACGAACAATTATCAATACGGTGCTAAATATATCCTGAATGATATTCACCCTTTCAAACGCTATTTTGAAGAGTTAGTTATCGGAGAAACATTGATCACCGAAAAACATAAAGTAACCCTCGAAAACATAGAAGCTTTCGCTGAATTGAGCGGAGATAAATTTTATGCACACATGGATGCGAATTCTCTGGAGGGAACAATTTTTTCAGGAAGAGTTGCACATGGATACTATATATTATCCAGGGCTGCCGGTTTATTTGTTGATGCACCAAAAGGTCCTGTTCTGCTGAACTATGGAATTGATGAGTGCCGGTTCACAAAGCCTGTTTATCCTGGTGCAGAAATTGGTGTCAGGTTTACATGTAAAGAAAAAATTGATCAGGAGAAAAAATCAGAAGAAGACATCGCAAAAGGAATTGTAAAATGGTTGGTGGATGTTTATGATGAAACAGGTGAGACTGTTGCTATCGCTACAATTTTAACAATGGTTAAAAAGAAAAATCAAGACTAATTGTTAAGAAAAGTAATCCTATATCTGTTTTTGATTCTGTCACATTCAATCGCTGCGCAAAATTGCGGTGAATGTGTGCAGCTGTTGTCCATTGCCGATAAGATATATTTTTCTGATGCAAACTCCTCCTTTCTGATCAGCACAAAAGCGGAACAACTTGCCTCGGCTAGCATCGACCGACATTCATTAGCAAAAGCATATATTGGAAGACATCTTTTATTGAAATCAGAAATGGAAAGGTTCACTTGAGCAGGTGGACGATATTTTGGTAATTGGTGTACGGGTTTAAAAAAATTAATTTCCAATACACTAAAAAGTATGAACAGATAAAAAAATATATAAATTAGCCAAATGGAAACAATAACAGAAACAAAGAATTTCTTCATCTTATATAAGCCAAAGGACATTGTAAGTGGAGATTTTTATCACGCAATTGCTCACAAGCCTACTGAAAGCAAGAACGAATTATTCTTTATGTGTACTGCAGATTGCACGGGACACGGTGTTCCAGGCGCATTGATGAGTATGGTTGGTATTTCTCATTTAAACGAATCCATTATCGAGAAGAATCTTATTCACCCAAACGACATTCTGGATAATATGAGAAAAGGTATCATCGCATCGTTGAATCCGGAAGGAAGTGAAGAAGAAAGCAAAGATGGAATGGATTGCGTGTTATGTGCTTATGATTTCGAAAATATGAAGCTTGAATTTGCAGCTGCTAACAACCCACTTTGGTTAATCAGAAACGGGGAATTACTTGAGTACAAACCCGACAAAATGCCCGTTGGTATGTACCATTCAAAAATAACTCCATTTTCATTGCATACGATTGCTCTTGAAAAAGGAGATATTGTTTATACATTCACGGATGGATATGCCGATCAGTTTGGTGGAGAAAAAGGGAAAAAATACAAATACAAAAAGTTACAGGAAAAACTTCTTGCAATAAAAGATTTACCTCTTGTCGATCAAAAAGAAATTCTGGATTCTGAATTCGAAAAATGGAAAGGGAATTTGGAACAAGTTGATGATGTATTGATCATTGCTGTTAAAATCTGATAAAATTAATATTAAACGAAAAAGCTCCTGAGACTCTCAGGAGCTTTTTTTGTAGTGTAAAGATTCATTTTTGCAGTATCAGGAGTATTAGTTTTTCTGTAGAAATTTTTGTAAATTTATCATCCTATATGAAAAAACGCTTACTCCTCTTTTCGTTTTTATTCTTACTGCAAGTGAGTAGTTTTTGTTTTGCCCAAAACATCGATTCGTTATGGCGTGTTTACCGCAATGTCAAAAACCCTGACACGACCAGACTGGAAGCCTTTAATGATATTGCCTGGAGTTTATTATACACCAATCCTGACTCAACCTATATTCTTGGACATCAGGAATTAGAAATAGCCAGAAGTAAACGTTTGAAAAACTGTGAAACAAAAGCATTAAATACCATTGGTGCCTCTTATCAGGTTAAAGGAAATTTCATAAAAGCAATTGATTTTTACCAACAAAGTTTAAAAATAAGGGAAGAACTCAAGGACTTTAAAGGTGTTGCATCTTCCTTAGCCAACATCGGCAGCATCTATATAAATATCAATGAATTTGATAAAGCTTTAGAATACCAATTAAGGAGCTTGAAGCTTGCTGAAGAAATGGGCAACAAAGAAAGCATGGCGAGTTCACTTAATAATATTGGGATCGTTTATCAGAATCTAGCTGAATATCAAAAAGCATTGGACTACAATAAAAAAAGTTTAAAACTATATGAAACATTAAACGATAAACAAGGTGTTGCTGCATCCTACGCAAATATTGGTAATACATATGCCAGTTTAGAAGAGAATGAAAAAGCGTTAGAATACCAATTGAAAAGCAATGCAATTGCAAAAGAAATCGGTGATAAATTCGGAGAATCTACCTCGTTAACAGCTATCGGAAAATCATACATGAAACAAAAAAAGTTTTCTTTGGCGCTCGATTGTCTAAATAAATCAATTCAGATCGCAAAGGAAAGTGAAGATATCGTTTCAGAAAAAGAGGTCACCTACGTTCTTTATGAAACCTATAAAGAGATAGGGAATCACCTCAAAGCCCTTGAATATTATGAGAGACATGTAATTCTGAAGGAAAATATATTGAAAGAAGACAATCAAAGGAAGATCGCTAATAAAGAATTAGAATACCAATATGAAAAAAAGGCAGCTGCTGATAGTGTTAAGAATGAAGAAGAACGAAAAGTTACAAATGCTTTAATATTAGCAAAAAATGCACAGATTGATCAGGACACGACTCAAAAATGGGCACTCTACGGAGGACTTTTCCTTTTATTAGTATTCGGAGGAACAATGTACAACCGCTTTCGGATCACCAATAAACAAAAAAACATTATTGAAATTCAAAAACAAAAAACGGAACATCAGAAAGAGATCATTGAAGATAAACAGAAAGAGATCCTTGCCTCTATTTCATATGCAAAACGATTACAGGAAGCAATCTTGCCTCCACAGAGCAGCATCAATCAACTGTTGCCTAATTCATTTTTCTTTTACAAACCGAAGGATATTGTAGCAGGTGATTTTTACTGGCTTGAAACAGATCAGAAAAACAGCGAACACTTATTGTTTGCTGCCGCAGATTGCACCGGCCATGGAGTACCGGGTGCTATGGTAAGTGTTGTTTGTTCTAATGCTCTTAACAGAACAATAAAAGAATTCGGAATAAATGAACCGGGTAAAATTTTAGATAAAGTAAGTGAACTTGTTGTAGAAACATTTGAAAAAAGCGAAAGTGAAGTAAATGACGGCATGGATATTTCATTATGTCTGCTCGACAAAAAAACGAACCTATTAAAATGGAGCGGAGCAAATAATCCATTGTGGATTATCCGCGACAAAAAAATAATTGAGTACAAGGCTAACAAGCAACCGATTGGCAAAGTGGATATGCCTGTTCCTTTCAAAACGCATACCGTTCAACTCGAACCGAATGATACAATTTATCTTTTCACAGATGGATTTGCAGATCAGTTTGGAGGAGAGAAAGGCAAGAAATTTAAATTAGCCAGTCTGCAGGAATTATTTTTGCAAAAATGCGACCTTCCGATGGAGCAGCAAAAAGAAGCTATTGACGAGACACTTAAAAGCTGGCAAGGTAACAATGACCAGGTTGATGATATTTTAATAATCGGTATAAGGATCTAAAGGAATTCTTGTATGATAAATATTAAACATCGGTGTTTCCCAAAGAAATAACGAAAACCTGAATTTCCAAAACCATTCTTAATCAGAATGAAATTATTGAGGAAAAGAATAAGGATATTACAGCCTACAAAACTTATGCAAAAAGAATTCAATAATCATTTCCACCTACAGAAAAATACATCGATAAAAACATCAAACGCTTAAAAAAGCAAGACGAATCTTAGGTAAATTTTTCTGAATGATTTAAAAACCTTCTTCAACTTTCCTATATTGTCGTCAGGAAATAAGATTCAAACTGATTGACGGTCAATAATCCTATAAAGTAGGGATAAATTGAGAATAGAATCACCCAAAACGCTCCACTGAAACCACAAAGTACTAAATATCAATAAGTTAAACCTTAAAATCACTGTGCTTTGGAAAAAGTAAAGGAATTCACCATCGTATTTTAAAGAATTAAGTCCGGGAAAACAGACATGCCATGGTCGAAACCTTGGGATTTCAATAAAACACATAACATTGATTATCAAATAGTTAAATTAATAATTTAACTATTTAAACCCAAAAATAAGATTCATCTAAAAATCAAGGTGTTCGTCTACACTTTTTCAACAGTCATAGGTGACTGTAAATCAATTGTCTAAATAATCATTTGTTAATAACTACGAACGCATATACTTCGTATCTTTACAATCCATCAATATAAAAGAACATGTTTGAGATCTTGAAGAGTTTTGAATCAAAGTATGGTCATCTTAAGAAAAAAGGTTTGACAATTGAAGGATTAGCAATGGTTGACGTAAAAAAAAAGAAACACGTGATCAAGATCAGCAGACCGTTGATATTTGATAACCGCTTGTTACCAAAAAAATTCGAAGGATTGGATATCAAAACAAACATCAAACTAAATGATGATATGCCAAGTGAA
>JBILYL010000062.1:0-10386 GCA_044377775.1 Bacteroidia bacterium | reverse complement strand
TTGGCTTAAGTGAATTAAATACAAAACTTTTACAAAAAACAGAAGAATTAACACTTTATATAATTGAATTGAATAAACGCATTGAAAGATTAGAGAACAAGAATAAATAATCTAAGTTCAAAAAAATCAATCTATTTAATAACAACTCATTTAGAGTGAAATAAGAAATTAAAATGAAAAAAATATTAACATTCCTTTTATTACTTTTTACGGTAAATTCATTTGCAGGAGTCAATTATGGAGTTACAATTAACTACTGGATACTTCCTACAAAATACGGCTGTGACGAAAGTCAGGTCTTTTTAACAGTAGGATTTTCAACGTATGGAGAAGCTAATAATGATTATTATGAAATAAGAAAATCTACAGATACCGATTTTGATAGTGGATACACT
Source organism: Bacteroidia bacterium (assembly GCA_044377775.1). GTDB lineage: Bacteria > Bacteroidota > Bacteroidia > 2-12-FULL-35-15 > 2-12-FULL-35-15 > 2-12-FULL-35-15. Next base: position 9,991 of record JBILYL010000062.1, on the reverse strand, counting down.
GTAGTTGGAGGTCATATAGCAGGTTGTGGAACATGTGGAGACAGAAACTATCAAGTTATTGATTATGGAACCTTTGTTTCTGGAACAACTTATTATTATCAGGTAAGAGCCACCGACAATTTTGGTTTTGAAGGAGTTCCAAGATACCTTGGACAATATACTTGTACAACACCAACAATTGTCAATTGGATTAGCCAAGTAAGTTCATCTGTTGAAATTGGTTCAACACCAAATACAGAAAGCTCGTATACCTGGGGAGTCGAAAGTAAAAGCGGACAAGGTGTTACCATTAGTTTATCACCAACTGAAAAAGCAAATGTGTATGCTGAATTAAACAATAGTAAAATTAATTTTGCATTAGGCTATGGTTTAATGATGAGCAGTATTGAAGTAAGTGTAGACAATGGTGGCTATTTTAATTTATATGTAGGTTCTCCAGTTGCGGGTTACGAATGGAATAACTTTTCATCCTATTTTGCAAGTCTTGGAATTCATAAATTAGAAGTAAATTTTACTGACCCAACTGCAGGTATTGTCTATCATAGAGAATATAATGTAAATATGGTCCCACAATCGAGCGGATTTTACAAAGACAACTATTGCAATACCTTGAGAGTTTGGAAAGGTAATGCAGGAGTCAATGCTACGCCATTAATTTTATCAGAAGGGTTTGATGCCTATAACACAAAACCAGAACAATATTATAGATCAGCAGGAAATGATTTAATAAACTGCCTTTTAACAAAAGGTTTTGATGTATATATTATCAATTATAAATACAATTCACAATCAATTAGAAACAATGCTACTGTTTTTTCATCAGCCATTAGATATGTTTCTTCTATAAACGGAGGCAAACCACTTGTTGCTTCTGGGATGAGCATGGGAGGAATCATAAATAGATATGCAAGTGCCAAAGCAGAAGAAAATGGAACACCATTGCCAATTAGTAAATTTCTTAGTATTGACGCGCCACAACAAGGAGCAAATATTTCCGAAACACTACAAGATTGGAGAAAAGGCATCACTGCTGGTGATGCATATGCAGAAACTGCATCAAACAATGATGCTGCTAAAGAATTATTAAATTACAATGCTTATGATCCATCCGGTAGCATTCATAACACTTTTTACAACGAGTTAAATAGCTTAAATGGTGATGGTTACCCACACCTTGTTCCAACAATTGGAGTGTCATTTTCAAATGCTAGCCCGAATCCTACTGCATCTGGTTCTAAATTTTTGAATGTTGATGTGAGTGGAATGATAAGCAATAGCTTTGATGAAACCTTTTATTTAAGCGCAGTAGATGTAGAAGCTGGTTCATATTTACCGAAACTAAACATTGACCCGACACCTGTAACATATAACAACAGTCCACCAGCTGCTGTTAATATGCAAAATGTAGTTGGAATAAGCTTAAAAGATTTAGCAAGTTCTTTGATATCTTTATTTAGACCTTTCTCCGATCCATCCGTTACAATCTATCAATATTCAGTACCTACTTTCATTTCACACAATAGCTCTTTAGATATTATTGGTGGTATTTCAAAATTTAATATAATAATTCAACCAGCAGTAACAACTTTCCACGATGAAATCCCACCAGACATTATACAACCATTAATAAATGCAGTAATAAACCAAGATTTGTACTTACAAGATAAAACCATCACAGATGCAAGAAATTATATAGCTAGTAATAAAATAGTAGCTGGAAATAATGTTACATCATCAATTCCAAATGGAAATTTCATTTTAGCTAGTGGCTCTAATGTATCAATGAAAGCAGGAAATCAAATCGTTTTAGCGGCTGGATTTGTGGCTAACTCCGGAAGTACTTTTATTGCTCAAATTGGACCAATACAATGCGATGGTGTTGAATCACAACAATACAGAAGTAGCATACAAAATCAGGAATCCATCGTATCTGCTGAAGCATATAATGAGCAATCAAAACTAAATGATGAAGTGATTTATAGAAAAGCGGAGAAAGAAATTGCGAAAGAAGAAAGTTTGAAAATTTATCCTAATCCAAGTGATAATTATTTCACGATTCAAACTACTGAAACTCCAAGACAAATTATTTTATACAATAGCCAAGGTATTCAACTTATAGATTATTCAAAAATTGAATCAAATCTTACAAAAATTGATTTATCTGGTGAGGCGTCTGGAATTTATTTTCTAAAAATAAGAAAAGCTGATGGAGAATATGTAATTAAAAAACTTATCAAGCAATAATCCGTACATTTACAAAATGAAAAAACTATTTACAGTCCTTTTTTTAACAAGCTTAACAACACTAAGCTACTCAAAAAGCAAAGATAGCTTAAGCTTTAAGCGTTTTACTGTAACAACCAATTTGGTTGATTATGTTCCAACTATGCTAAATACCAGTTGCATTAATATAGCAACTGAAGTCTATGTGAAAAATAAAAAATCAATTGGTTTAAGTATAGGGTATATAAAATCAAATGGGCCTTCTAGTGGTTATCTTCAATTGTCGGCATTAAGCACAACAGGAATGAAAGTGCAAGTAGAAGGCAAACATTATTTTAACAGAAGAAAAATATTTACTCCCGCTCTATTTGTTTTTTGGCCACATATTTTTCAGTTTAAATCACAAGACTTACAAAATACGGGCTATTATGTAGCAGCTAATGTAAGCTACCAAAACACACAAACTAAAAGACAAGAAACAATAGTAGATTATATAGATGATGTGCCCTATCCTAATCACACACATTACAAAGCAAATGTTTATAAGGTAGACAGAAATGTGTATGCCCTAAACATTAAAATTGGATACAACTGCATTAAAAAAAGAGGCTTCACCATTGATCATGCAGTAGGACTTGGAGCACAGTATATTTCAAGTAGTTCAAAAAACAGAATGGGAAATGACACAGATTGGCCAAATTCAGAAAGAGACATCTATGGCAAAAAAATGTTTGATAATGGAAGCGGTATTTACCCAAGTTTTGTGTATCAACTAAAATTAGGTTGGGCATTTTAATAAAAAACTATCACACAATGAAAAAACTATTTACACTATTATTATTAGCGATTTCCCTACTAGCAAAAAGCCAAGCCTTTACTGGAATATCCATAAAAGTAGGAACAGGCATAGCAGGGCAAATTAAAACGCCAAAGAAATATGGCGATGGTGGTTCAAAAGTATCCTTAAATTTTACCATTGAACCCACCCTATTTACGTTTGGAGCAAAAAAGCAATTTGATTTGAATACAGATATTTCTTTTATACAAAAAGGAGGAGTGAATCATAGTCCCATCTACTCGTACAACTCATTTGGAGAAATTTTAGGAACAGGCGGAGAAAGCTATACAGTAGCAATGAATTACCTATGCATTTCACCAACAGTAAAAATGAAATTTGGAAAATTGTTTTTCGCAAAGTTTGGGCCTAGAATGGATGCGCTAGTATATTATAATACCAAAGACAGATTTGCATCTGATACAAGAACAGGTAAAGACTTTAGTAAACTAAACTATGGAATTACCTATGGAGCAGGACTTTGCACTGGAACTAAAAAAGTAAAGTTTATAGCAGAACTAATTGGTCAAAATGATTTTTCACAATCATCTTACAATAATGCATCTAGTCAATCGTATGTAAATTTTTGCTATTATGTGAATTGCGGAGTGAATATAGTATTAAATAAAAAAGATGAATAAGTCACGTAAGAATAAATGTATTTGAAATAATTGTATTCTAGGCAACAACTTTTATCCCCACATTACCATTTTTTTGCCCGGTTTCAACATAGGTATGGTCTTCCAAATTTTTTTCAAATGGAACGGTTACGCCAATAACCATTCAAAATTCACCTTTTCCAAACAGCTCCTTAAATAATAGAAGATCTTCTTTAGGAATAATTAGAATAAGAAAAAACAATTTTTTGCCACCCTGCAAAGTGTTGTTAATGGTAAAGGAATGTTTACACCATTTTTTCTAATTCAGTACAAATATAAATCCCTTTAAGAGTTAACAAAGGGGCAGATAATTTATCGGAGCAAAAATTAATTTCTCTTTAAAAAAATACAAGACGACGAATACAAGAATGTATAAAACTGCAACCTAATAAAGTATTCCTATTGATATTTTTTTCATTTCATTATTTTATCCAACTAGATATAAACAAAAAAAAGCCCTTCCGAATATCTTCGGAGGGGCTTTTTCAAATTCTTTTTGACCTTAGTTCAGTACCATTTCAAAATGTTCACCGTTTTTTGTTTTACGGATGGAGAGCGCTTTTGAATAGTTGAGAATGTTATTGATGACATTATTTCCGGGCTCATAAGGAAATTCGTTACTATCATCACTCTTTTCATTCATCTCGGTAAGCTTAGGTACAATAATTTTTTTAGTAGAAGTTTTATTCATTCGCTTTGTTTAGAGGTTTATATGAGAATAACGAAGGTGAAAGGGGTTTATTGTATTAGGGGTAAAAAAACATAAACGATTTCTCCGCTTCGGTCGAAATGACAAAAAAGCAAGGTCGAAATGACAAAAAAGCAAGGTCAAAATGACAACTGAGTAGGCTCGAAATGACCGCCCAGATTGATTTTCAATAAAAAAGGGCCATTCCTTTCGAAACAGCCCTTATCCTTATAACTTAATCACCCAATTAGTTAATCACTTAGTTACCCAATTACCTAATAACTAATAATCAACTCCTTCTCTTCTATCATTTTACGCAAGTTGATCAATGCGTAACGCATCCTTCCCAAAGCTGTATTAATACTCACATTTGTTTGCTCGGATATTTCCTTGAAGCTCATATCGTAATAATGACGCATCATTAACACTTCTCGTTGCTCTGCAGGTAGCGCCTCTATCAATTTACGGATATCCTTACGGATCTGTGACTGTATAATTTCTTCTTCTGCTGTTTTATCGAATACGCCCAGCACACTGAAAATATCAAAATCATCACCTCCCTCATTTGTACCACTGCTTATGGTAGGCATACGCTTGTCTCGTCTGAATGTGTCGATGATCAAATTGTGTGCAATACGCAATACCCAAGGCAAAAACTTGCCTTCTTCGTTATAATGGCCTTTTTTTAAGGTGTTGATCACTTTAATAAAAGTGTCCTGAAAGACATCTTCTGCTAATGCTTTGTCTTTGACTGTCAGCATAATGTAGCTGAAAATTCTACGTTTGTGACGTGTGATCAATAAAGATAGTGCTGATTCATCACCCTTGATGTACTGATTAACGAGTTCTTGATCGTCAACAAACTGTTGAATAGGCATAGGACCTCCTTTTTTATGTAATGATTAATTATAAAAAAGTAGAGATTTTCCTTATGTTCTTCAGTTTTAAAGGGCTTTTACAAATATTGTTAAATAGCCCCGGGTGAATAATAAATTGAAATATATCGTGTTAAACGAATAAATAAATGAAATGTTACACTTCTATAAAAATATTTAATTCGCTATTACAAATATACATTTATTAATATAACTAACAAAAGCAAATTGATTAATTTTGCATTTCCTGAAAACCCTTTTTTAGGAAGGGAGCGAATATTTATTCTTTTTTTTACGATAAATACAGCTCTTCTCCTTTTCAGAGCGTTTCAGGGATGGTAAAATGAAGATTAAAACAAATTATGGCAAAGCCTGAAAATATAGAAAAACTTAATCCAAAAGAGTACATCATCATTAAAGGGGCGCGTGTACACAACCTCAAAAATATTGATGTAGCAATTCCGCGCAATAAATTAGTGGTAATAACCGGACTTTCAGGTTCAGGAAAATCTTCTCTGGCTTTTGATACGCTTTACGCAGAAGGACAAAGACGATATGTTGAAAGTTTATCATCCTATGCCCGTCAGTTCCTCGGACGAATCGATAAGCCGGAAGTGGATTATATTAAAGGAATCTCCCCTGCCATCGCTATCGAACAAAAGGTGAATTCAAAAAACCCACGCTCCACAGTAGGTACGTCAACCGAAATTTACGATTACCTGAAATTATTATTCTCCCGTATCGGTAAAACCTTTTCTCCCGTTTCCGGTAATCAGGTAAAGCGCGATACCGTTAATGATGTGGCTGTCTTTATCAATGCATTGGCGCCTGAAACAAAAATACTAGTGCTTGCTCCGGTCAAAAAGAAAGCGGACAAGCCATTAAAGAAACAACTTGAGTTACTTGCTCAGCAAGGATTTACACGTATCCAGCAAAACGGGATCGTACAAAAAATAGAGGATTTTGTAGCAAAGAAATTTTCAGAAAAAGAACAGATCTATATTGTTGTTGATCGTTTAACGGTTCGCCCGGATGATGAGGACAATGAAAACCGTATTTCCGATTCGGTTCAAACGGCATTTTATGAAGGTGACGGAGATTGCGCGATTGAAGTGATGGGAGAAGATACAAAAAAAACGAAACGCCACTCCTTCTCCAACAAATTTGAATTAGACGGAATGACCTTTGAAGAACCTTCCAGTCACTTTTTCAGTTTCAACAATCCTGTTGGTGCATGCAAACAGTGTGAGGGATTTGGAACTGTTATTGGTATTGATGAAGACTTAGTGATACCGAATAAAAATCTTTCCGTTTATGAAGATGCGATCGTTTGCTGGAAGGGTGAAAAAATGAGCGAGTGGAAAAATGTATTGGTAAACAGTTCACATAATTTCGACTTCCCGATCCACCGTTCTTACTACGAGCTAACGGATAAGGAGAGAAAATTACTGTGGACAGGAAATAAATATTTCGAAGGGCTAACCAGTTTTTTTAAACATCTGGAATCGCAGGCTTATAAGATCCAATATCGAGTAATGCTTTCCCGCTACAGAGGAAAAACAGTTTGTCCTGATTGCAATGGCACCCGTCTCCGTAAGGACGCAACGTATGTAAAAATAGCCGATCATTCAATCAATGATGTGGTGTTGATGCCTGTTGCTGATTCATTAAAATTCTTTTCAAAAATAAAATTATCTGAGTACGATACAGAAGTTGCAAAACGCATTCTTATTGAAATAAAAAATCGTCTTCAATTTTTAGATGATGTCGGCTTGGGTTATCTGACATTGAACCGTTTATCGAACAGCTTATCCGGTGGTGAATCTCAGCGGATCAACTTAGCAACATCACTTGGAAGCAGTCTGGTTGGATCGATGTATATCCTAGATGAACCAAGCATCGGATTGCATTCACGCGATACCGACAGGCTGATAAAAGTATTGTACTCGTTACGCGATATTGGCAATACTGTAATTGTTGTGGAGCATGATGAAGAAATAATGCGGGCAGCAGATCAACTTATAGATATTGGTCCGCTTGCCGGAACACATGGTGGTGAACTTGTTTTTCAGGGAACGCATAAAGATCTGAAATATGAAGAAAAAAGTTTAACTGCACTTTATCTTACAGGTAAAGAACGTATTCCTGTTCCCGCGTCCAGAAGAAATTGGAATCACTTCATCGAACTTTCAGGAGTTAGAGAAAATAATTTAAAGGGGCTTAATGTTAAATTTCCGCTTAATGTGATGACGGTAGTAACCGGAGTCAGCGGATCGGGAAAAACATCATTGGTGAAACGGGTTTTATATCCTGCCTTGAAAAAAATTCATGGAGGATTTGGAGAGCAAACTGGAAGTTTCGAAAAACTAGGCGGTGATTTTAAAAACATCTCCGCGATAGAAATGATCGATCAGAATCCGATCGGAAAATCGTCCCGCTCAAATCCTGTTACCTATGTTAAAGCATACGATGAGATACGCGCATTGTTTGCCGATCAACCATTGGCAAAAAACAGAGGATATAAGCCTTCCCATTTTTCGTTCAATGTGGATGGCGGACGTTGTGAAGTATGCGAAGGAGAAGGGGAAGTTACTGTTGAGATGCAATTCATGGCTGATATTCATTTGGTATGTGAAGCATGTGAAGGCAAACGTTTCAAGCAGGATATTTTAGAAATTTATTACCAGGAGAAAAACATTTCGGACATATTAAACATGACAGTTGATGATGCGATCGACTTTTTTAGTTTGCCTATGCGTCCTACCAATACAGAAAAAAAGATTGTGCAAAAAATCCTTCCTTTATCTGATGTAGGATTAGGATATGTACATTTGGGTCAACCGAGCAGTACATTAAGCGGTGGGGAAGCTCAACGGATCAAACTGGCATCGTTCTTAGGTATAGGCCAAAACAGCAGTACACCAACACTTTTTATTTTTGACGAACCTACTACCGGTTTACATTTTCACGACATCTCAAAATTACTTTTTGCTTTCAATGCACTGATCAAACAAGGACATTCATTGATCATCATTGAACACAATGCAGAAATAATTAAGTGTGCCGATTGGATCATCGATCTGGGACCTGAAGGCGGAACTGCGGGTGGAACAATCATTTTTGAAGGTGTACCGGAAGATCTTGTGAAATGCAAAAAGTCGTATACAGGGCAATATCTGAAAGGAAAATTGTAAAGTGTAAAAAAATTAAAAGATCGGAACAAGATCCACTTAACAAATAAATTTAAACAACCTCTTCCTTAAACTGCAATTCAAATAAACGTTTGTATTGTCCGTTCAGCCTCAGTAATTCCTGATGGCTGCCCATTTCAATGATCTCACCTTTATCCATTACAATAATTTTATCTGCTTTTTGAATGGTTGCCAAACGGTGAGCAATAATGATGGAGGTGCGACCTTTGGTAAGAATATCAACAGCATTCTGAATCATTTTTTCTGATTCCGTATCAATGGAAGAAGTGGCTTCATCCAACACCAGGATCTTCGGATTATAAACATACGCTCTGATGAAAGAAATCAATTGGCGTTGGCCGGCAGAGAGCATCCCTCCTCTTTCCATGGCGTTGTAATCATAGGAATTCGGAAGTTGACTAATAAAATCGTGCGCACCAACTATTTTAGCGGCTTCAATAATTTTCTCACGGCTGATCTCGGGATTATTCAATGAAATATTATTTGCAAGTGTATCAGAAAATAAAAACACATCCTGCAAAACAACACCAATATTTTTCCGTAAAGAGGACAATTCATACTCGCGTACATTTTTTCCATCGATCACAATTTCACCCTTGTTATATTCGTAAAAACGATTCAGCAAATTAATGATAGACGATTTCCCTGCGCCTGTAGCTCCAACCAAAGCAACTGTTTCACCTTGCTTTACAGAAAAAGAAACATTCTTCAAAACCCAATCTTCATCATTGTAGGCAAACCAAAGGTTTTTCAATTCAACATTTCCTTCGATAAACGAAGCATCCTGTGTACCTTTATTTTCAATTACATCAACGGTATCGAGAACTTTAAAAACACGGTCAGAAGAAACCATTCCCATCTGAAGCGTATTAAAACGATCGGCCAATTGGCGGATCGGACGGAACATCATATTCAGAAATAAAATAAAAGCCATCAAATCACCAACGGTCGTTTCTTTTTCCAGCACACCCTTTCCGCCCCACCAAACAATCAGCGCTAGGGCAAGAGAAGATAAGATCTCTACTACCGGAAAAAAAATGGAATACGCCATAATCGAGCGGATATGCGCATCGCGGTGTAAGGCATTGATTTTTTCAAACTTTTCAGACTCCGCCTTTTCACGGTTAAAAATCTGAATAATGTTCATACCGGTGATGTGCTCCTGAACAAAAGCATTTAAGCGGGCTACCTGCGTGCGGACATCCTGAAAAGAATTCTGCACAGATTTCTTAAAAACATATGTTGCATACAATAAAATAGGAATGGTAGTTAATGCAATGAATGTTAATTGATAATTCATAAAAAACATCACAACAATGATCACCGATATTTTAAGAATATCACCAATGATCACAATAACACCATCAGAGAATATGTTTGCGATCACTTCAATATCAGAAACAGCACGCGTTACAAGTGTACCGATAGGCGTGTTATCATAATATTTTAAACGGAGATTTACGATGTGCTTGTAGAGTTGAACACGAATATCTTTGATC
>JBILYL010000303.1:0-3515 GCA_044377775.1 Bacteroidia bacterium | reverse complement strand
CCCGTATTTATATTGTTGTAATTGTAATTGTTGCCATTTCAATTTACGGTACAACAAAAGTTTTACCGCTTGGATATATTGTTGATGATTTACCGAAGAACGATCCTATACTTGTGGATATGCGTTATTTCGAAAAGAATTACAATGGTGTTCTCCCTTTTGAAATTGCTATCGATACAAAGAAACCGAATGGTGTTTTTGCCGATGGCGGCAGAACGTTATATAAAATAAATAAGCTCCAGAAATTATTTTTGCAAGACACCGTTTTTTCGAAGGCAGTATCTGTCGTGGAAGGAATTAAGTTTTTTAATCAGGCTTTTAACGATGGCAACAAAAAAGAATACCGTTTGCCGGGAGCTATGGATCTTCAAAAACTTGCCGATTATGCAAAGTCGGATGCTGAAAATAAATCCGGACAGTTTGCCGCTTTTATTGACAGTACCAAACAGTATACGCGTGTGAGTGTGCAGATGAAGGACATCGGTTCAATTGAACTTGGGAAGTTGTTAGAACGTTTAAAACCTAGGATCGACAGCGTTTTTAATTTTGATTACGAAAAAAACGAATGGCTTCCTTCCTATAAAAATTACAAGGTTTCGATTACCGGAAACAGTATGATCTTTTTACACGGAAATAAATTTCTGGTAAAGAATCTTCTCGAAAGTGTTTTGCTCGCTGTATTGCTCATCGCTATCGTTTTGTATACTTTATTTATGTCGCCCCGGATGATTTTTATTTCAGTTGTTCCAAGTTTAATTCCTCTCTTGATCACTGCGGGAATAATGGGCTTCTTTCATATATACATTAAGCCAAGTACTATTCTGGTTTACAGTATTGCATTTGGAATTGCATCCGATGGAACATTGTATTTCCTTACCAAATATCGTCAGGAGATGAAAAGTGCTCCTTCCAGTATTTCCAAAGCCGTTTCGCTTACCATAAAAGAAACAGGCGTTAGTATGATCTATACTGCAATTATTTTATTCTGTGGTTTTGGAATATTTTCCGCATCCAGTTTTGGCGGAACAGCAGCTTTGGGGATTTTAATTTCAATTACATTGTTAATTGCATATTGTTCCAACTTAATTTTGCTGCCTTGTTTTTTATTGAGTTTAGAAAAACGAATCACAAACAAAGCATTCTTGCAGGATCCTTTAATTGAGGTATATGATGAGGAAGAAGATATTAATCTCGATGAATTGAAAATTGAAAAAAAGAAATAATCTTAATACATTATACTTATTACTAAAAGTAATTTAATATGAAAGGAATAATTTTAGCCGGAGGTTCCGGAACGCGGTTGCATCCATTGACACTTGCTGTCAGTAAACAATTAATGCCTGTTTATGACAAGCCCATGATCTATTATCCGCTTTCTGTTTTGATGATGGCCGGAATTTCTGAAGTGCTGATCATCTCTACGCCTCATGATCTTCCTCAGTTTGAAAGATTGCTGGGTGATGGTGCTAATCTAGGATGTAAATTCAGTTATGCTGTTCAGGAAGTTCCAAACGGACTCGCTCAAGCGTTTGTAATTGGTGAAAAATTTATTGGAAAAGATAAAGTTGCATTGGTGTTAGGAGACAATATTTTTTATGGTGCGGGTTTAGGAAGATTGTTGCAACAACACCAGGATCCTGAAGGAGGAGTGGTTTTTGCGTATCATGTTTCTGATCCGGAACGCTATGGTGTTGTAGAGTTTGATCTGGATGGTAATGCCATTTCGATTGAAGAGAAACCCGTAAAACCAAAATCAAATTATGCCGTACCCGGATTGTATTTTTATGATAATAGCGTAGTAGAAGTTGCTAAAACATTGAAGCCAAGTGCCAGAGGTGAGTATGAGATCACAGATGTAAATAAATATTATTTGCAATCCGGAAAATTAAAAGTAGGAATCTTGGACAGAGGAACAGCTTGGTTGGATACCGGCACATTTGCTTCATTGACACAAGCCGGACAATTTGTTCAGGTGATAGAAGAGCGTCAGGGATTAAGAATTGGCTGTATCGAAGAAGTTGCTTATAGAATGGGGTATATCAACAAAGAACAATTGAAAAAAATTGCAGAACCTTTATTGAAAAGCGGTTATGGAACTTATTTAATGAAATTAGCAGAGCAATAATTGAAAAAAATTATAGAATTGGATACAATAATAACATATCAGCATCAGATAGAGGAGGCTTTAAAGAATAAGAATTATGGCGCCAATCCTAAGGAATTATACGAACCTATTTCGTATATAATGTCCTTGGGAGGAAAACGACTGAGACCGGTTTTAGTATTTATGGCTTGCGATTTTTTTGACGGTGATGTTGCAAAAGTGATTCATCCTGCTTTAGCAATTGAATTGTTTCATAATTTCACTTTAGTGCATGATGATTTGATGGACAACGCACCATTGCGGAGAAATCAGCAAACTGTTCATGAAAAATGGAACGATAATATCGCAATTCTAAGTGGTGATGCAATGATGGTTCGTGCGTATCAGGAACTGTGTCTTGCCGACAAATCAATGCTGCCCGCTTTGCTCGATATTTTTAGTGATACAGCAGTAAAAGTTTGCGAAGGTCAGCAATACGATATGAATTATGAGACAATGTCTAAAGTTTCAATTCAGCAGTACATAAAAATGATCGAATTGAAAACCGCTGTATTGTTGGGCGGTGCTTTAAAGATCGGAGCTGTTATTGGTGGTGCAAAAGAAGAAGACGCACATCGATTATATGAATTTGGAAAACACATTGGAATAGCATTTCAATTGCAAGATGACATCCTGGATGTATACGCAGATGCGGCAAAATTTGGCAAACAAAAAGGGGGAGATATCATCGCAAACAAAAAAACATACCTGCTCTTAAAGGCCATAGAAATGGCGGATGGTAACCGTTACATGAAAGAAGAGTTGCATCAGTGGATCAATGCACCGCAATTTGATGCAAAGGAAAAAGTGGAAGCAGTGACCAATATTTATAATTTTTTAAATGTAAAAGAATTAGCGCGTAATGAAATGAAAAAACATTATGATCTGGCAATTGCATTCTTAAAAGATATTCCTGTTGATGAATCAAAAAAACAATTGCTGATCAGTTTTTCTGACAGTTTAATGGTGAGGGAAGTGTAAGATGATCTACGACAAACATATATTTATTTGCACGAATCAAAGAGCAGCTGGTGCGCAACGTAAAAGTTGTGGAGAAGCCCATGGAATGGAAATTGTTGACGCATTCAAAAAGAAATTAAAAGAACTAAATCTTCCAATAAAATTACGGGCACAAAAATCCGGTTGTCTGGATATTTGTGATTTCGGACAAACACTTGTGGTGTATCCTGAAGGCATTTTTTATGTGGGAGTGGAATTAAGTGATGTGGATGAGATCATTCACGAACATATTATCAATGACCGAATTGTTGAACGTTTGAGGTTGGAGAATTTAAGAAAGAAGTAATGATCAGATAATATGATTCCGGGATAATATTTATCTCTGCTCATATTTAAATATCATGAAAAATAG
>JBILYL010000302.1:0-3516 GCA_044377775.1 Bacteroidia bacterium | reverse complement strand
GTACTCTTTCCGTGGTCGATGTGTGCTATAATGCAAAAATTTCTGATGTTCTCCATTTCTATATTCTTCTATAAGGACTGCGAATTTACTACTTTTTTGCGAATTATTATGGCAATATTCAAATGTCCTTTTCTTTATAATTTGGTTTTTAAGCCATCAAGCCTTTACTTTGCACCCGAAATTATTATTCACTTGTCGGCAGATAGATCTGCAATTACACCTTTATGAAAGTAACCGATCACATCAAACAAGCTCAATCGACCTTGTTCTCCATTGAAATTTTACCTCCTTTAAAAGGAAAAAGCATACAATCTATTTTTGACGGAATTGATCCGTTGATGGAATTTAAGCCATCTTTTGTGGACGTTACGTACCATCGTGAAGAATATTTATACAAAAAGCGTGAAGGTGGTTATCTCGAAAAAGTGAGTATCCGCAAGCGTCCCGGTACAGTTGGGATTTGTGCTGCCATCATGAATAAATATCATGTAGATGCTGTCCCTCATATTATTTGTGGCGGTTTCAGTAAAGAAGAAACTGAAAATGCCCTGATCGATCTTCAGTTTTTAGGGATCGATAATGTGTTGGCATTACGGGGCGATTCCATTAAAAGCGAACCGGAGTTTGTTCCGGAGCCGGGTGGACATTCATACGCAATAGATCTGGTAAAACAAATCGGAAGTATGAATAAAGGGAAATACATCGATGATGATCTGGCGGAAGTTGCTCCTACCAATTTTTGTATTGGTGTTGCAGGTTATCCTGAAAAACATTTTGAAGCTCCCAATATGATCTCTGATATGAGATATTTGAAAGCAAAAATTGATGCGGGTTCTGAATACATTGTAACACAAATGTTTTTCGATAATGCACAGTATTTTGAATATCTGAAAAAGTGTAAAGAACAAAATATTGTTGTGCCGATCATTCCGGGATTGAAAATTATTACAACAAAAAAACAAGCGACCATTCTTCCTAAAATTTTTAAGATAGATGTTCCACACGAATTGTTAATGCAAATTGAAAAGTGTAAGACCGATGCCGAAGTAAAAGAGGTGGGCATTGAATGGTGCATCAATCAGTCGAAAGAATTGATAAGTGCCGGTGTTCCTTGTTTGCATTATTACACGATGGGAACTTCTGAAGTGACGAGAAGAGTGGCGAGCAAAGTGTTTTAAAACACAGTTGTCATTCTTCCTGAACCGCAGTTTTATTCTGATAGATGTTGCTTGATAAAAAATAAAAAATCCCGCTCCGTAATTAACGGAGCGGGATTTTTTATGTTGTTTTCTGATATTAATTCGTCAGAACAATTCGTTTCGTGAATGCTTGTCCGTTAATGGATACAGACACTAAGTAAATTCCCTTCGCACGATTTTTTGCATTGTAATCAATGGTGTGGTTGCCACTGTTCTGATCTTCGTTTACAAGCGTTTCAATTTTGTTTCCAAGCACATCGTATACAGCGATCGTCACATTCGCATTTTCTTTCAGATCATAACTGATCTGTGTATTGTTGCTGAAAGGATTTGGAAAAACATCCAAATTAATTTTGTTTTCAAAAGCTGCATTTTCATTTATTCCAACTATCGTTGTTCCTAATGTGTACTGCACAAAGTAAAGCATCATTTCATCGAGGGTTGTTAAGCCAAAAAAGATGTTGGTAGGACCTGTATTATTGAAAACGGCTTTCTGGATCAATCCATCTCTTGGATTAACGGATAAGAAAGGAACAAATAATTCTATTGCAGGATGCTCCCAATCATAATATCCTTGATTGAATGTGTAATCCGAGTTGTAGAATCCTTCATAGATCTGCGTTCCGGTGCTCCCACCAGGGTTTCGCATAAAAACATCAAAGTCGACTCCATACTTATGCGTATGGGAAGAAAGCTGCCAGATATTCCACATGCGTGTTGCACTTAAATCAAAATCTGCTTTTGTAAAAGTAATGTTGGTGCTGGTGTTCGGAATAAAAAGACTGGTGTTGGTGATAATGTCGCTATGCATGATGGAAGCGGCAGTTCCTTTAGGTTGCGTATACACATTAAAGTAAAGATCAGCCGCTAAAACAGAGTCAGCGCTTAAGTTGAACAAATGATGGTTCAGATCGAGTGCTGTTGTTGTTTCCCATCGATAGGCTGTTGTGGGAGGTAGAACATCGTTGCGTGATGCCTGAAACGCACTCACCATTGTGTTAAATCCGTCAGAAGATCCTGCTCCTGTTGATGGATTCTGAATGCGTATCGCGTCAGAAAAACTTGCCGCTGCACCCGGTAAAAATTTATAAATAATAAAATGGTGGGATTGATTAGCCAAAAATAATTCAACGCGGTTTACTTCCAAAGTATCGGGTAAATTCAAATTGTGTTTCAGGAAATATTCAATTTCAGAAAGTGTATCCAGAAATATTTTTCCAATATGCACCTGAAAAGATCCGATATCTGTTGGCAAAGGATGAGAAGCTGCTGAGTTATCAATTCCATAACCGTTATAGTATTTATTGATCACGGCAGTATCTACTACATTTCCTGTTTGAGGAGCACCGGCATAGATCCATTGACGGATCAATTCAACTTCTTTATTTGTTAAAGGCGTTGCCGGAGATGTTGGCATTGCATTTCCTTCTGCTGCAACGAGTCCGTTATCAGCATCTAAACCGTTCTGACATTTACGTAATAAAAAACTTCTATGTGGGTCACCGGGTTTAATTCGTTTATCTCCTTTCGCCAATGCAGCCGGATTAGTTGGATTTGCATTTACGATACTTGTATAAACTGTTGCTGAAGTTGCAGAAAGATTTAATCCTCCTGCCGGACTTGTTGCATCGTGACATGTTATACAGTTAGTCTGAAAGATGTTGTATATGTCGGTATAGGTTGCCTGTGAATAAGTTAGTGAGCTTTGAGCAACAAAAAATAAGAACAGTAATTTTGATAGTGTAGTTTTTTTCATAAGTGTTTTTAAAATTGATTTATGATCAATGCGAAAACTAATTTAGGATATTTTGGCGAGAACCAATGAGATTCCTGCTGTTTTTTTAGAAAAAATAGCGGGAAAATAATTTTTAGGATTTTGGAAGTAATCGTGAAATGTATTTTCCTAAAATATCAAATTCGATATTTACGATTGATCCCTGCTGAATCGTTTTGAAATTCGTATGTTCGAACGTATAAGGAATTATGCAAACTGAAAAGGAGTGATCTTTTGAATTTACAACGGTTAAACTTACTCCGTTCACACACACAGATCCTTTTTCAACAGTAACATTGTTTTTTGAAGCATCGTACTCGAATGTAAACGTCCAGCTGCCGTTTGTTTCTGTTACCGAACTACATATTGCTGTCTGATCAACATGTCCCTGAACAATATGTCCGTCTAATCTGTCACCTACTTTCAGGCAACGTTCCAGGTTCACAATGTCTCCAACATGCAATTCGCCAAGGTTGGTTTTTAAAAGTGTTTCTGCAATAGCAGTTACCGTATATGTATCATTTTGTATTCCAACTACTGTAA
>JBILYL010000301.1:0-3533 GCA_044377775.1 Bacteroidia bacterium | reverse complement strand
GTTTTTCAATCTGTTCGTGTCACAGACATCACACCGCAAAAAAATATTGAGCAACAAATTAACGCTTCCTTGAATGAAAAAGAGATTTTGCTTTCCGAAATTCATCACCGGGTAAAAAATAATCTGGCAGTAATAAGTGGTTTGCTGGGCATGCAATCGGCTTATGTAGAAGATGAAAAATCTAAAATGTTGTTTGAGGAATCCCGCAATAGGATACACTCCATGGCGCTTATTCATGATCGCCTGTATCAACACGAAACGCTTGCAAAAATTAATTTCAACTCTTATATCAGCGATCTTGTTGAACACATTAAAGAATCATATACAAAAGTTTTAAATGAAATTACATTCAGTATCACCTGCGATGATATTTTTTTAGATATTAAAAATGCTATACCCTGTGGTTTGATCTTGAATGAACTTATTTCAAATTCATGTAAACATGCTTTTAAACAAAATCAAAAAGGTGAAATTAAAATTGTTTGCACGAAAATGGGAGAAAAATTTACAATGATGGTAAGTGACAATGGCATCGGATACGATTTTCAAAAAGAATTGCGCGAATCACAGTCTTTAGGATTAACACTAATACAAGCGCTATCGGAACAGGTTGGAGGAAAAGTTAAAACAACGTCTAACAATGGTACCGCTTACTATCTTTCATTTGAAGTATAATGGCTAAAATAATAATTGTTGAAGATGAAGCCATTGTAGCAATGGAAAACAGGATGAACCTGAGTGCAGCCGGACATACAATTCTTGCTATTGTTTCTACAGGTAAAGATGCAATCGATGCATTCGATAAAAATTTGCCGGATCTGATCTTGATGGATATTAAGTTGAGAGGTGAAATGGATGGTATTGAAGCGATGAATATCATCCGCGAAAAATCCAATACACCCGTTGTCTTTCTTACTGGAAATTCAGATCTTAAAACAAAACAACGTTTGAAAGAAATTTCTAATTCTTCTTGTCTTCAAAAACCGATTCTTACAAAAGAGATTGTATCGGAAGTAAAAAAAATGCTTTTGAATAATTAACCGGTTAAGTATACGCTATTATAATTTTTACCTGATGGAACCGAATGCTGACCGATTGCAACTTTTGCGTAAACTTTTAAAAGTTGAACGTGACGAAGATTTTGCGCAATATAAACTACACTTTTCACGGAATAATATCAATCACCGAAGAGAAAACGGTGTTACCTGGTATCCGATCGTAATTTCTAATGTTGAAATTGGTTTAGGTGAGTACCTTTCAATTGATATTGAACGGACAACCAATCACAATGAGCCCCATAAATTTTCAGGTGGTAAAATTGCATCTCTCTTTTCAAATAACAACAATACCGAATCTGGTACTTTGAACGGTACTATTAAAGTGCTTGGTCCGAATAAAATCCGTTTGTCGTTGAATGTGGATGAGTTGCCCGATTGGTGCGATGATGGTAAGCTTGGGATTAACCTGCTGTTTGATGAAACGAGCTATAAGGAAATGGACATTGCTCTGGAGAAAGTGATCAATGCTTCTCATAACCGTTTAGCACATTTGCGTGATGTGATGTATGAAATTAAAGCGCCTGTCTTTGAAAAAACAGATGCTTCCATTCACATCACCGGATTAAATCAATCACAAAATGAAGCTGTCAGAAAAATAATTGCTGCAAAGGATTTGGCTATCATTCATGGTCCTCCCGGTACCGGAAAAACAACAACACTTGTTCAGGCGATCAGGCAAACGTTGCTGAACGAGAAACAAGTTCTTGTTTGCAGCTCAAGCAATACTGCTGTGGATCTGCTTACTGAAAAATTACACCGTGAAGGAATTTCTGTTTTGCGCCTTGGAAATCCTGCACGCATCTCTGAAGAAGTTTTGATGAACACGCTGGACGCGAAAGTGTCGGCACATGAATCGTATAAAGATTTAAAAAGTTACCGCAAAACAGCGGAAGAGTATTTTCGTATGGCCGGAAAATACAAACGTACTTTTGGCAGGGAAGAACGCGAACAGCGGCAATTGTTTTATCAGGAAGCCAGAAAAATATTGAAGGATGCAAAAATACTCGAGGATTATATCATCAGCGAACAGTTTGATAAAGCTCAGGTAATTGCCTGCACTCCTGTTGTTTCTTCGGGACGAATGATGCGTGACAGACAGTTTACCACCGTATTTATTGATGAAGCAGCGCAAGCCTTGGAGCCGATGTGCTGGATTCCAATCTCACGGAGCAACCGCGTGATCTTTGCCGGTGATCATTTTCAATTGCCTCCTACCGTAAAATCTAAAAAAGCGGAAACGGAAGGATTAAAAGAAACCTTGTTTGAGAAGTGCATGCACATCGAAAATGTTTCGGTGATGTTGAATACACAATACCGCATGAACCAACACATCATGAATTTCTCTAACATGAAATTTTATAAGGGAAATTTAATTGCGGATGCTTCTGTTAAAGAAACGGTTTTGAGTTTTGACCCAAATGAGTTTTTATTAAATACTCCACTCGACTTTATTGATACTGCAGGATGCGGTTACAACGAGATTGTGAATCCCGAAAGTTTGAGTATCGCCAATCCCGAAGAAGGACAATTGTTGATTAAGCATCTTAAATTATTGTTGGAACAACATTCAGGTGCTTCACCGGCACTTCAAATTGCTGAAAAATCTAAAAAAAGAATCACCATCGGAATTATTTCTCCATATAAGGAACAAGTGCAATACCTCACAAATCTAGTTGCCACAGACGAAGAATTTGAAGCGTACCGCACTCAAATCGCAATTAAAACAGTGGATGGTTTTCAAGGACAGGAACGGGATATCATTTATATCAGTATGGTAAGGAGCAACGACCAGCGGGAGATCGGATTTTTAAATGATATCCGGAGGATGAATGTGGCACTTACCCGTGCAAAGAAAAAGTTAGTAGTGATCGGTGATAGCGCCACCATCGGAAATCATCCTTTTTACAAAGATTTTCTCGATTATGCGGAATCTGTAGGGGCGTATAAATCAGCTTGGGAGTATATCACCTGAGGAGTTATTGTTTGACGAATTTTCCTCTTACCCGTTCATCATTTTTATTTTTTATTTCATAAAAATAAGTTCCAGCAGACAATTCTTTATTTTTCAGAGTAAACTCGCTTCCTTCAAACAAAATATTTTGTAATTGTCTTCCGGCAACATCAAAAATTTTGATCTCATAAGAATCACTAACATCTGTTTTAAAAGTGATTATTTCTGAAAATGGATTCGGATAGACTTGCAATCCGAAGTTTCGGACATTCAGTTCTCCAACTCCAATAAATCCTACTTGTACCAAAACCGTATCCGTAAAAATACTGGTGCATGCCAGCTGATTAGTATCTGTTACAGTTAAAGTATAGCTGATACTTGTTCCCGGTGTTGCCATGGGATTGGCGATGTTCGGATTATTCAACCCTGTTGAAGGACTCCAACTATAAATTATATCCGGTCTGCCAGTTGTTCCTAACTGAGTGGAATCTCCAGGAGGACTGATGGTGTCATTTCCGGCAAAC
>JBILYL010000099.1:0-8591 GCA_044377775.1 Bacteroidia bacterium | reverse complement strand
TCAAAACTCCCTTCAAACGAAGAATGATTAAATGGAAGGAAGACCATTCCTAAATCATTGCCGGATCGGGTATCCATGAATACGGAATCTGTTACTGTTTTGTAAGTAATGTTCAGTTGAAGGTAATCACCGATGGTTGGTTTCCGCTTACCGTCACCGATCATTTGAAGCTTATAGTACAATCCGGAATCGGTTTCGGTAAAACCTTTATAGGTCGGATCGGTCCAGCAAGAAGCTAAAACAATCAAAACAAATAAAACATATATTCTTTTGATTTTAAACACCTTATCTTATAGATAATAATTCTAATTCATATAAAACAGATGCTCTTGGGGGGATCTTATTTTCATCTCCTATCAATCCGTATGCTAAATGAGAAGGAAGGATCATAACCGCTTTATCACCAACATGCATGTATTTCACACCTTCGTGAAGTCCGGTTTCTACACTGCTTTTATCAACTACGAATTCATAAGATCCGGTAGAATCGGAAGAATAGCAGAGTGTTCCATCCAACAAGCTGATCTTGAAATTTAATTTAACATGTTGTTCCGTTTGAGGTGAGAGTCCTGATCCCTTTTGAGTAATCATATACCTTAACCCGCTACCGGTAGTGATCATTCCCCATTTTTTGTGCTTTACGTACTGATCGATCTCGTCACTTTCGCGCTTAACATAAATCTTATTCGCATCCACCAATTTATCTTTAAACTCTTTGCTTTCAAGATCTGTTTTTTTTGTAACATGTGTTTGATTATTGCCACAGGAAAGTTGAAGCAACGTGCTTACATAGACTAGGGCGATAATGGAATAATTTCTAATGATCATGTTTTATTTACGGTTAAGCTGTGTTTTGTATTCAGGTAAGAGTGTTTCAAACATCTGAATTGTTTTCTTTAGACCCAACTCACTCATTCCTCCTGCCGCATTTTTATGACCGCCTCCACCAAAGTGTTTACGGGCAAACAAATTTACATCAAAACTGCCTTTAGAGCGGAATGACATTTTTACAATCCCGTCACGCTCTACCAAAAAGGCAGCAAATCGAATTCCTTCAATTGATAGAGCATAATTTACAACACCTTCAGTATCTCCTTTTTGATAGTTGTATTTTAACAGTTCACTTTCGGTCAGGTGAAAAAATGCCGTTTTGAACTCTTTCATTACCACAAGTTTTTCACTTAAACTAAAACCCAATAATTTTATTTTACCTTCGGTATTTCCATCATAGATCCTATTATGGATCTCAGCATTTTCTGCCCCTGCTTCAATCAAAGATGCAATGATATAATGTGTCTTGGCGGTTGTTGACGGAAATCTGAAAGAGCCGGTGTCTGTCATAATACCTGTATACAAGCAATTTCCAATATCTTTATTCATCAATTTTTTATGCCCCATCAGCTGCATAAATTCAAAAACAAGTTCGCACGTTGAACATGCCTGAACATTATGAAGCATATAGTCTGCAAAATCGTCCGGTTGCTGGTGATGATCGATCATGAATTTTACTGCAGAAGACTTTGCGACTTCGTTGCCCAGCATGTCAATCCGTTTCAGCGAATTAAAATCAAGACAAAATATGATATCTGCTTTTGCAACCAATGATTTACCTGATTTTACATTTTTAGAAAAATCGGTCACTTTTTTGTTTCCCGGCAACCAAAATAGAAAAGAAGGATAATCGTTGGGGGTAATTACATTTACTTTATGATCAAGTTGTATCAAATAATTATATAATCCTAACGAAGATCCCATTGCATCACCATCTGGTGACCAGTGAGTAATAATTACAATATTCTTCGGCTTGCTTAAAAGCACCTTTGTTTCTTTAATTTGTTTTGCGTTCATAGGGTGCAAATTTACAACATTTTGGCCGTATTTTTGAAATCTTTATTTATCTGTAACATTACTTTATGAAGATATTTTCCTAATTTTGCACCCGAATTTTCAAATTAACAAATCAACAAATAACGAAATGGCAACAAACAGAACATTTACAATGATTAAACCTGATGCAGTTGAAAACAACTACATCGGAGGGATTTTAAAGATGATTAACGAAGCAGGGTTTCGCATTGTAGCAATGAAATACACTCAATTATCAGAAGAAGCTGCCGGCACCTTTTACGAAGTTCACAAAGAGCGTCCGTTCTACGGTGAGTTAGTATCTTATATGTCTTCAGGTCCAATCGTTGCAGCAATTTTGGAAAAAGAAAACGCGGTTGCAGACTTCAGAACGCTTATTGGCGCTACTGACCCTGCAAAAGCGGATGAAGGAACGATCCGTAAAACATATGCCAAATCAATTGCAGCAAATGCAGTTCATGGTTCAGACAGCGATGAAAATGCACAAATAGAAGGTGATTTTTATTTTTCTAAATTGGAGAGATTTTAATTCAAAACGCTATTCATAAAAAAAGCCTCTGATTCAGAGGCTTTTTTTATGGTGTATGGTTTCAAAAGAATTTATCAAAGTTTCAACACCACTTTTTATTGAACTCCTTCAAGCACTTCAACTATTTTAACCATTGCTAAGGTGTCCAATTTGCAATATTCCAGCAATTGCTCGCGGATTTCCAAAATCCTGAACATATCGGTTTCCTTATTTAAGTTCTCAAAAGCGATCATTGCAACGCTTCCACTTGCAATTTTGAGATTCGAATAACTTAATTCGGGAACCAACGCAGGAAGAACATTTTTAATAGAAAATGAATTTTTCATTGCAGGATGGTAGTAGTTTTTCTCCTGAAAAGGCTGAACAAGGTCAACCATCCTACTTAACCGTTTATCGATCTCAGAAGCATATTCAGGAAAATCTTTTTTTAATCCATTCAAAACATTCCGTTCCATCAGAATATCGTAAACCAAAATTGTGCCGGCAGATTCAGTATCTTTCAAAAGACTTTCAACAAAAGCTTTTCGAGGATCAGTATGTTGTTCTGCCAAAAACTCAAAGTGCTCAAGTGGGGCTCCTTTTTGCTTTTTAAAATGCAATGAATATTGAAATGGAATATGTTGATATGGTTTTGTCTGGTCATAAAGCGGAACAGCAGGCATAAATGTTTCAAAATCCATAAAAAAAACCGGATAGGTTATCCTTTCAAGAAATGAATTTATTGCAGGTACATCAACGATCGCGTCCATTTTTTTGGCAGCCTGAATATGAATGTTGACATTTTTATTCAGTTCATTTATTTCCGGAATCTGTTCAACGGTTTTATAGCCGGCATTATAAAGTTCAAAAAGTTCAGCTTTTTTAACCCCTGTAATTTCAAAAACCGAATTTACAGGAACATTTTTCCAGCAATTTCCCATAAAATCACAATTATACGGACTAAAACAATGTTCACCGATTTTTACATCAGGTTCAGTTGCATTGGCAATCACCGACTTAGAAAGAAGAATGTTTTCTTCTATCAGGGGCTGATTATTTAATGCTTCTTTTAATACAGATTTTATAGCGAAAAGTCCGTTTAAATCAACGGGCCCTTTTCTTACGTATTGATTATTAATGATGATCAATGAGATATCAAGAAGTGGAATTCCGGAATTTGTGATCACCCAATATTGCAAAGAAGCATCTAACAAATAAGTAGGTGAAATTTTGGTCGAACTTTTTACTTCGTAGGCATACCATTGTCCATCTTTTTTAACCAGCACATCTAATATTGCCAACACCTGCTCATGTTGAAAAGCTGCTTCATAGATCACTTCCGCTCCGCTTTCAATCAACTTCCTTGTATTGGTAACTGCTTCAATATTATTCGAACGTTTAGAAGGCGTAGCATCGGTACCACCGGGGAAAAGTTTTTGAGCCAATAGTCCGACATTATTGCCACGATTAAAAATCGCTTGTTGTTCGGGAGAAACAGAATCCCTTCGCTGGATAAAGTATTTATACAAATACAACGACTTCGAACATTGAAGACCTCGTAAAAAGGTTGATTTACTTAAAATATGTTTTTCCACCTGATGTCCGTATAATAATTTTATTACAAAATAAGTCGATTTATTATAATTTGTTACAAATTAATAGTAATAATAATCAATTTATAGATTTTTTCACGAAGTTATCTGACATTTTCTTTATAAGTTTCAACTTGAGACCGAATCCTAATTTGTGCAGGTAAATGGGGTTTTTATTTACAATTTATATAGCTACATTTGTTTCCGTTAATACTCTTCATCTACGATATGATAAAAGTTGACCGTTATTTTTTTTATTTTGTTTTTACATTTTCGGTATTCTTGAGCAAGCTATCTGTTGCTCAGTTCACTGTAAATGCAGGATCCGACAAGATCGTTTGCCCGGGACTGAATACATTATTAGGCAGTGTTTCTCCTGCAACAGGTGGCTTGGCTCCATATACATATTCGTGGAGTCCTCCCAACTTTCTGAGCAGTACAACCACCCCTAATCCTATATGCACTCCCTTGGGTTATGCTACTTATACATTAACCGTTACGGATGATACCGGAGCTGTTGCAACAGATGTTGTAATTGTATCACAGCATTATTCAGCAAATGTAAATGCCGGAAACGATACAAGTATCTGCGAGCAAAGTTTTGCATTATTAGGTGCTGATCTAAATGTTGGCGGAGCAGGAATAACATATACATGGCTTCCTACAACTTATCTGGATAATAATACGTTGCCTCGTCCAACTTCGACCCCACTCCTATCTTCAACATATACCCTTACGGCAACCAGCGCTGCTTGTCCACCTGTAACAGATCAGGTAACCGTCACCATAATTCCTACACCTGATATAAATGCCGGTCCGGATGTTACAATTCACGAAGGGGAAGTAACAATTTTGAATGCAACAGGAGGCTTTTATTATGCATGGGCGCCACCAGCAACGCTTACTTACCAATTTTCTCCCAATGCAGAAGCTGAGCCACTCGTTACAACAACTTATTATCTCTACGGGACAGATGATTCAAACAAGTGTCCGAATTATGATTCTATGACCGTTTTTGTTATCCCCAGTGATGAGGTAGTATTTTACAACACTTTCACACCTAATGATGACGGAAATAACGATACCTGGTATATCGGAAATATCTACAAATATCCGTTAAACAAATTAGAAATATATAACAGAAATGGAAAGCTGGTTTACAAAACAAGTCCGTATGTGAACAATTGGGATGGAAAAGCATTTGGAGAAAAATTACCGGCAGGCACTTATTTTTATGTGCTTGATCTTGGAGAAGGAAAAGGAAAGAAAAACGGGACAGTAACCATAATAAATTAGACGTTTTGAAAAAGATTTTTTTATATTTTTTTATTTTTTGTTTCGCAACATTGAATACAATTGCGCAGCAACTGCCTTACTACACGCAAAATAAGAACAATGCGTTTATGATCAATCCTGGTGTAACGGGAACAAAAAAACTGCTTGATGCACGATTAAATTACAGAAAACAATGGGTTGGCTATGATGGTGCTCCCACAACCGTTAGTTTAGGATTGCACAGCCGGTTTATGAAAGGGAAGATGGGTGCAGGATTATATCTGATGCAGGATAAGATCGGTCCTTCAAAACAAACAAACATAGGTGCGAGTTATGCCTATCATTTACGTTTTCCGGATTGTGAATTATCAGCAGGTTTAGCAGGTAACTTCACAAAATATACATTATTGGGAAGTAAAATCACACTTCACCATAACCAAGATGCTTCCATTGATCAGTCTTTGAGTAATAGTGCCTGGGCTACTGATGCAAGTGCAGGAATTTATTTGTACAACGACAGATTTCATGTGGGCGCCAGCGGATTACATGTAATGCAATCTTCAGCTGAATTTTACAAAAACGATACAACAAAAAAGGGTATCGTTAAATATGCGACTCAGATCAACTTCACATTGGGATATAAATTTTCTCAAAATCCAGATTATATCTGGGAAAGTACGCTTTACGGACAATACGTTAAAGGCGCACCGATGATGCTGGATTACACATTGCGCCTACATTTTTTCGAGAAAGCATTTACAGGTGTATCCGTTCGTTTACACGATGCCATTGCTATTCATGTCGGGTATACGCTTTTTGAAAATTATCAGATCAGTTATTCGTATGATATCCAGATCGGAGGATTAAAAAAATACAACAGTGGTTCTCACGAAATCATGCTATCTGTCAGTCATGATATTTTCAAAACAAAAAAGGGACGTGATAACAGTAAATTTCAGAATCAGAAATATGGTTATTTATTCTGATTTCAAAGACGAGCTTAAACCAAATCATCACTCAATTATTTTATACTTTTCATAAGCTTCTGTCCGGTAACAAGAATTAAAATGCCACCATTCGGTCGTTATGCCCATAAATCCGCATGACTCCATCACATCCCGAAGAAGTGTACGATTAAGTATTTGTATCCGTGTTAACCGACCTTCTTCTAGCATCCTCTCTTCTTCTCTCGGATAAGCCAATTCTCCAAAATAATCGTAAGGTGTTCCCATGTCCAATTCTATTCCATGTTCGTCAATAATACTCAGATCAACTGCCGCACCAAAATTGTGTAATGAACCATTGTTTGGATTAGAAACATATTTGGATCTTTCAGAATAAGGAACATCTATTGTATCCCACATTTTACGTTGAATACTCCTTGAACGAACAGCATCATAAATGATCAAACTGTAAAAGGGAAATTGAGCTTTTAATTTCGATTGGGAAGAACTTAATTTTGCTGCAACATCAGGTTGTAGATAGCATTTATTAAAATCGCCATATACATCAATTCCAAAAAAATTGTTTTCGGTGGAATATTTTAAATCCACTTCAATGGTCGTATCAATTGTTTTTATATCAATCAATCCGGCTTCAATTATTTTAGACTCTGTTTCACTAATGAATAAAGGAGACGGAATATAGGTTTCAGATAAAAAGGAGTCGGCAGCTATCTTAACAGCTTGTATAGATCCAGTTTGCAAGCTGATCGGAGTCGAATCAGTTGTTGCTTGCACAAAATAATCACAGGCCTCCAACATGGTTACCAAAAGAATCAACAGGAACAATATGACCGGAGTTTTCTTCATTTATATCAACAAAGTTAGTGAATATAATATTCTTGCTTATTTTTGTAAAGAATGCAGAATAAAATGTCAAAAGTTTTAATGGTCAGACCGATTCGCTTCGGTTTCAACGAACAAACGGCCGGAAGCAATTCGTTTCAGCAATTGACGAAGTCGGTAACCGCTGAATCGATACAATTAAATGCAATCGAAGAGTTTGATGTTTTTTCAAGCACACTGATCGCTTCAGGGATAGATGTGGAAATTATTGAAGACACAGAATTACCGCACACCCCCGACTCTATTTTCCCAAACAACTGGATCTCTTTCCATGAAAACAACGAGCTGGTTTTATACCCGATGCTTGCCGAAAACCGAAGATCAGAAAGACGGGAAGACATTATAAATAGGTTCAGAAAAAAAGATACAACAGTAATCGATCTCAGCAAGTTTGAAAGTAAGAACATTTATCTGGAAGGAACGGGCAGCATTGTTTTTGATTATAAATACAAAGTCGCTTATGCGAATATTTCTCCACGAACAGACAAAATGCTTTTCGAACAACTCTGCAAACAATTGGGATTTCAGAGTATTACATTTAAAGCGGTAGATTCGTCAGGTACGGACATTTATCACACGAACGTATTGATGTGCATAGGAAATGGTTTTTCGGTTCTTTGCGAAGAGTGTATCAAAGACCCTTTTGAACTTGAAAAAGTGAAAGAATCATTAAAAGAATCAAACCATGAGATTATTTCAATTTCATATGAGCAAATGAATTCCTTTGCCGGAAATATGTATCAGCTGAATAATTATAAAGGAGAAAGTTTAATTATACTGAGCGAACAAGCATTCAAATCGTTGCATTCTGAACAGATAAAAAAGCTTGAACAATATGGTAAACTGCTTCATTTCCCACTTTATACCATTGAGAAATATGGCGGAGGCAGTGCACGCTGCATGATCGCTGAAATAAAATAGTAACAAATTACAAATCAAACAACAGATGGCTTCATTCGATATCGTAAATAAAGTAGATGCTCAATTGCTCGATAATGCAATTAATATTGCACGCAAAGAAATCATAAACCGTTTCGACTTCCATGGTTCAAAGAGTGAGATCACCCTTGATAAAAAAGCAATGCTGATCCATATTCTTACGGAAAACGACATGCGGATGGAGTCGATCATTGATATAATCCGTCAACGGATGATCAAGCAAAACCTGAATCCTCTCTGCCTCGATTTCGGAAAGGAACAATTCGCTTCAGGTATGATGCTCAAAAAGGATATCAAAGTAAAAGAAGGAGTAGATAAAGATGTGGCCAGAAAAATTATTAAGGATATTAAAGATTCGAAATTAAAAGTTCAGGCACAAATGATGGATGACCAAGTGAGGGTAACAGCAAAAAAGATAGACGACCTGCAAGCCGTTATTTCGCTAGTCCGACAAGGAAGCTATGATCTTCCCTTGCAATTTTTAAATATGAAATCTTAATTAGTTCAGACGAAAGAAGAAAAAGAAAACGGCTGCAGCGGCATTTGTTTTGTCCACATCTTTCG
>JBILYL010000409.1:0-3573 GCA_044377775.1 Bacteroidia bacterium | reverse complement strand
AACATATAGTGTAACAGTAACAGTAGGTGGTTGTACCAGTTTGGCAGGAACAACCGCTGTTGTTATAAATGCATTGCCCGCAACACCTACTGCAGGAAGTAATTCCCCTGTTTGTGCAGGAAGTACAATCAACTTAACTTCAAACACAGTTGCAGGTGCAACCTACAGCTGGACTGGTCCGAGTACATTTACGTCCGCTCTCGAAGATCCAAGCCGCCCATCTGCAACAACAGCAATGGCAGGAATATACAGTGTAATAGTAACAGTTGGTGGTTGTACCAGTTTGGCAGGAACAACAGCTGTTGTTGTAAACGCATTGCCTGCAACACCTACAGCGGGAAGCAGCACTCCGGATTGTGTCGGACAAACAATTAGTTTGACTTCAAACACAGTTGCAGGTGCAACCTACAGCTGGACAGGTCCGAGTACATTTACATCTGCTCTGGAAGATCCAACCCGTCCATCTGCTACAACAGCAATGGCAGGAACATATAGTGTAACAGTAACAGTAGGTGGTTGTACCAGTTTGGCAGGAACAACCACTGTTGTTGTAAATGCAATTCCAGCAACTCCTACAGCAGGAAGCAGCACTCCAGATTGTGTCGGACAAACAATTAGTTTGACTTCAAACACAGTTGCAGGTGCAACCTACAGCTGGACTGGCCCGAGTACATTTACGTCTGCCCTTGAAGATCCAAGCCGCCCATCTGCAACAACAGCAATGGCAGGAACATATAGTGTAACAGTAACAGTAGGTGGTTGTACCAGTTTGGCAGGAACAACAACCGTTGTTGTCAACGCTTTACCGGCTACTCCGGTAGCAACGAACACCGGACCATATTGTGCCGGAACAACAATAAGTTTGTCTACTCCTTCAGTCGGAGGTGCAACCTACAGCTGGACCGGACCGGCTACTTTCACCTCCGCGATCAGAAACCCAACCCGCCCAGCTTCAACTGTAGCAATGTCAGGAACGTATTCTGTAACCATTACAACGGGTGGATGTACCAGTTTACCGGGAACAACAACCGTTGTTGTGAATCCGATACCAGCACCACCAACTGCCGGAAGCAACTCTCCGGTATGTACAGGTTCAATAATTTTATTGACTTCGAATACGATTGCTGGCGCTACTTACAGCTGGACAGGTCCAAGTACATTTTCTTCAACTCTTGAAGATCCTTCCCGTCCTTCTGCTACATTAGTGATGGCAGGAACATATAGTGTTACTGTAACGGTTGCTGGTTGTGCCAGTTTAGCGGGAACAACAGCAGTTGTTGTGAGTGGAAGTTTTGCTCCAACAAACAGCATAGTTGCAAGTCCTTCCGGTGTGATTTGTGCAGGAACTTCTGTTACATTCACTGCTACTGCCGGTGGAGGGGGAACAACTCCTTTTTATCAATGGCAGGTGAATGGTAGTAACGTAGGAACAGGTAGTGCAACATATACATCAACAGCATTAACGAATAGTGATATTGTTACTTGTATCTTAACATCCAGTTCATCTTGTGCGAGTCCGACAACGGCAACATCTAACGCAATCACAATGATGGTGAATCCAGTTGTAACTCCTTCAGTGTCTATCGCAGCAAGTCCTTTCGGTTCAATTTGTGCCGGAACCTCTGTAATATATACTGCTACTGCAATTAATGGCGGAGCTACTCCAACATACCAATGGCAGGTAAATGGAGTAAATGCAGGTACGGGTGGAGCAACATATACATCGTCATCCTTAGCTAATGGAGACATTGTTACGTGTATTTTAACTTCAAGCGAAACGTGTCCGAGTATAGCTACCGTTACTTCAAATGCCATCACCTTAACTGTGAATGCATCCGTTACGCCAACAATTACAATTGCAATCGGTTCAGGTACAAACCCAACATGTTCCGGTCAGCCGGTTGTGTTTATTGCAACCATCACAAATGGTGGTTCTTCTCCAACTTACCAATGGCAGATCAATGGTGCAAATGCAGGAACATCAATGTCTGCATTTACTTCCTCTACTTTGAGTAATGGTGATGTTGTAACATGTATACTTACTTCAAACGCTGCATGTGCAAGTCCGTTAACGGCTACAAGTTCAGGAATAACGATGATTGTTGATCCAACTCCGGCAACAGCAACAATAACACAGGTTGGCACAACTTTATCATCCAGCTCCGCAACGGGCAATCAGTGGTATTTAAATGGTGTTATTATCCCGGGAGCAACAAATCAGGATTATACATTCACCGCTAACGGAACATATACGGTTGTTGTAACGGTTGGTTCTTGTTCGTCTGCTGCATCTTCTCCTATGGTAATTACAACTACAGGAATTGAAGAAGCAAACAATCCTTATTTGTTAAGTATCTTCCCGAATCCCAATGATGGTAACTTTAATTTCTCGTTTAATGTGTTGGATAAAGGAACGTATCGTTTAGAGCTAACAAATGCGTTGGGTCAGTTGATCTTTAAAGATCAAATAAGTGAATACACCGGACTTTATAAAAAACAATTAAGCGTTGTTGATTATGGGAAAGGAGTGTATACAATTACTCTGACAAATGAAAAACAGGAGGTTGTGAAAAAGATGGTTGTGTATTAAAATTTGACTCAATTAGTTTTAAACGCCTCTGATAATTTCAGGGGCGTTTTTTGTTTTCTGATAGTATGGCTGCAGATAGAAAGTTTGATTGTTTAATTCTATATTTGCTACCATAAAAACGAGTATCTTGAAAATAGTAACGAATAGACTGGATAAATTTTTCCCGTTTTCCATTTTTGTCATTGGATTGATTATTTCTTTTTATTGTTATAACAAACCTCTTGGTGATTTTTCAAATTATTATTTTGGTTCAAAAATATTAATGAGCGGTCAAAATGTTTGGAATGAAATTTATGACGTTGCTTCATTCAATAAAAACGTTATTAATGAAGGGTTTCACGGCTTGTTTTTGAGTCACACCAGCGTCCCTCCACAATCCCTTTTATTTTATACACCTTTTTCTCTGATTGACAACCCATATCTTTCGAAGCTTATCTTTAATATCTTAGGAGTTTGTATTTTTTCTCTTGTGATTTTTTTATTTCAAACCAAAGGGAAGCAGACACTAAATCACAAATGGATTTTGCTCCTTTTTTTTATTGTCCCTTTGTATTATAATTTACTTTTTGGCCAAACCTACCTCTACATCGCTGCAATGGTTCTTGTATTGATCCATGCCTCCAACAGATGGATGCACCTCACGGCAATTTTATTGGCAATCAGCATTTCAATAAAAATCACTCCAATCGTTTTTTTGCTGTACTATTTTTTAAAAAAGCAGTATCGTATTGTTTTCTATACGCTAGCATATTGTATCGTTATTTTTGTTTTTTCTTGGTTTATTGTCGGGGAAGAAACAATGTATAATTTTTTCAAGTATATTCTCCCGAAATTATTGGATGGTTATGTAAACGATCCTTTTTCTTCTTCTTATCATAATGTGATCACCATATTGAGAGACAGTTTTCTCTATGATGAAGTATTAAATCCTTCTGTTTACGCATCGTTGACAACTTCAATGATTGGCTTAATAAATACCATCA
>JBILYL010000298.1:0-3582 GCA_044377775.1 Bacteroidia bacterium | reverse complement strand
GAAAATATCTCTTTAGTAATGATTTACGATGTAAATGGGAAACTGATTGTAGGTTCAACACAAAAACAAATTGATATTTCTACGTTATCGAAAGGTGTATATTCAGTGGTTGTGATTTCTGAAAAAAACAGAAGTGTAAAGAAATTAGTGAAGATGTAATTACAACATCTTCACTATTTCTTCACTCATAGGATTTACGGAAGAAGAGTAAAACTTCACTAATTCGCCATTTTCATTGATAAGGTATTTGCAAAAATTCCAGTTTGGAGCATCTGTGTTCCACCCATTCTGATCCTTGTCACTCAGCCATTTGAACAGTTCGTTTTCTTTCACATCTACTTTTTCGAAAAGTTGAAATGTTACTCCGAAATTTTTTCTGCAGAATGCTCCTATTTCATCATTTGTTCCAGGCTCTTGCCCTCCAAAGTTGTTTGCCGGAAATCCAAGTATTGTTAATTTACCTCCGTGTGTCTCGTGTAATTTTTGCAGATCATCGTATTGTGGAGTAAAGCCACATTCAGATGCAGTGTTAACGATCATTACTTTTTTTCCTTTGTAGGCAGAGAAATCAATTTCTTTTCCTTCTATTGATCTTAATTTGAAATCGTAAAATGTTTTTGCATTCATAGGGGCCTTCGTGTTATTGGGTCTCGTTTTTACTTCTTTGTTTTTTAAAAGTAAAAGCAAACGATAGATCAGTTTTTTCATTTAATTTTTTTTCTATTATAACAGTCAGGTAAACTGATTGTTTAAATTGTATAAGAGTATACTATTCAATAATTCTAAGCTTCGCAAATTTTATTAGTAATTGCTTTTGTCCGATCCCGTCAAAAAAGATCGTTGCTTTATTGTTCGGAAAGTCGCCATCCATTGTGATTACTTTCCCGCTTCCAAATCGGTCGTGTTGTACTTGCATTCCTACTTGTAAATTGCGTAAACTTTCAGTATCAAAATCGGATGTGTTTTTTGATGCATTGTTTACTTTTACAAGCTTTTTGTTGATCAGCGGACGTTGTACAAAGGTTTCTTTTGGTTTTGAACTCGATAGTTTTGGCTTCACCGAATATTCTTCATCGCCAAACATGCGACCATTGTTTTCTGCCGGTAGTTGGATGTATTTCGAATCCAGCTCCTCAATAAACCGACTGGGTTCACTGTATATTAAATTACCCCAACGATAACGTGAAGTGGAGTAGGAGATTGTTACTTTTTTTTCTGCTCGTGTTAACGCGACATAAAATAATCTTCTTTCTTCTTCCAAATCAGCTCTGTCTGTGAGCGACATTTGTGATGGGAATAAATTCTCTTCAAGACCAACAATATAAACATACGGAAACTCTAAGCCTTTTGCCGCATGAATCGTCATCAATACAACTTTGTTTTTGTCTTCTTCTGTTTCATTTTTTTTATCCGCATCTGTCATTAATGCAATATCTTGCATGAATAAGTTCAGTGGTGGACCTCCTGCATCTGTAGTTGTATCCTCTGTGATTGCCGGTTTTTCGTCAGCAAATAATAATCCGTTTTCTAGGGATTGTTCTTCTGTTTTTGGTATTGAATTTTTTTCTCTTTCTAATTGATTCTCTTTTTCTGTTTCATCAACCACCACTTCGATATCACTCTCCGTAAATTCCTTAATACCATTTAAAAGTTCTTGAATGTTCTCGTGTCTGCTAACTCCTTCCGGAGATTTATCTGCATACAGGTCGCGTAAAATGCCTGAATGAATAGCGATGTGCTGGCCCAGATCGTATGCGTTCTGTGTTTTTAATTGTGCAGAAAAACTTTTTATCATCACTGCAAATTCATCCACTTTCGCTTTTGCTCCGGTGTTCAGTCCTATTTCAAACTCATTAATATTTTCAATCACTTTCCATAAACTGATGTTGTGATCGTTTGCTGCAACAATTATTTTATCGAGTGTTGTATCACCAATACCCCTTGCAGGATAGTTGATGATCCGTTTCAGTGATTCCTCATCGTTGTTATTGATCGTTAGGCGGTAATATGCCAACAGATCTTTTATTTCTTTACGTTGGTAAAAGGATAAGCCGCCATAAATGCGATATGCGATGTTTTGTCTTCTCAGTGCTTCCTCCATTGCTCTTGATTGAGCATTCGTCCGGTACAAAATTGCGAAGTCGCGATTGTGTGCCTGTTCATTCATTTTTGTTTCGAAAATGGAGCTGGCAACAAAACTTCCTTCAGCATTATCGCTTTCAGTTTTTACAACTTTAATGATTTCACCTTCTGTATTTTCAGTGAACACATTCTTTTTGAGTTGGTCTTTATTTTTTGCAATTACAGAGTTTGCCGCGCCAACAATGGTTTTTGTAGATCTGTAATTTTGTTCCAATTTAAAGATCCTTAGTTCCGGATAATCTTTCTCGAAATTTAAAATGTTCTGGATGGTTGCTCCCCTGAATGCATAAATGCTTTGCGCATCGTCTCCCACCACGCAGATGTTTCGGTATGCCGCAGCAAGTTGTTTTACAATTACATATTGCGAAAAATTTGTATCCTGGTACTCATCCACTAAGATATACTTGAATTTATGCTGATATTTATGAAGAACAGCCGGAAAGTCACGCAAGAGAATATTTGTATTGAATAAAAGGTCGTCAAAATCCATTGCTCCGGCTTTAAAGCAGCGGTTGCGATATATTTCGTAGATAATTCCCATTTTAGGTTTTGCCGACTGACGATCCTCTTCTTGAATCTGTGCATTGCTTAAATAGGATTGGGCCGAAATAAGATTGTTTTTTGCAGAGGAAATCCTTGATAAAACAACTCCAGGCTTATAGATCTTGTCATCTAATCCTTGTTCTTTCAGAATTGTCTTAATTAAGCTTTTAGCGTCATCAGTATCATAAATGGTGAAATTGGTCGGATAACCGAGTTTTTCTGCTTCACTTCTTAAAAGGCGGGCAAAAACAGAGTGGAAAGTACCCATCCATATGTTTTTAGCTTCACCGGCTCCAACTATTTTTGATATCCGCTCTTTCATTTCTTTGGCGGCTTTATTCGTAAACGTCAAGGAAAGAACCTGAAACGGATCTGCTCCTTTTTTTAATAAATGGGCTATTCTGTATGTCAATACACGTGTTTTTCCGGATCCGGCACCCGCAATGATCATTACAGGACCTTCTGTACATTCAACTGCTTCGCGCTGAACACCATTCAGCTCTTCTAAATAATTCTTTGTCATATTCTTTATAACAATCGTTTTTTAATTGAGTTCAAATTTAATTTTTATCCGGGATGTTTTTGTGCTTGTTGAAAAGTATAAATGAAAATCCAAGCCCTCATAATGATTCTGTATCTGCTGTTTTTTATACCCGAACAGCATTGTTGGAACAATTTAAACACTTTAGTGGTCTTCCTCTAAATTATTAGTACAAGATTGGTCCCTGAATCGGCTTAATTATAAGCCCTTTTAGAGTTGAATACTGCTTTTGTTGAAAAAAATCAGTTTCAGTGCAACTATATTCAGACAGTTTTCATCTAACATTTAGTATTTTTGATTTTTAAAATCGTATTTTAGTCACTTAATATAAAAATCTAACTCATTTCAACGATGAA
>JBILYL010000060.1:0-10659 GCA_044377775.1 Bacteroidia bacterium | reverse complement strand
ACATGACTGAAATCTACAGACACCAGCCACCAGTTGCAGGAACTGGATTTGGTGTTTGGAATCGGGTTGAACAACGACCATTAGAAGGCTTTTTATACGCCTTGACTCCTTTTAACTTTACTGCAATTGCCGGAAATTTACCTACATCTTGTGCAATGATGGGAAATGTGGTTGTTTGGAAACCTTCTAATACACAGGTGTATGCTGCGAATGTATTGATGGAAATATTTATAAAGGCAGGTGTTCCTGATGGAGTGATCAACTTGATCTACCCTAGCGGACCGGATGCTGCGGATGTTGTTTTCTCCCACCCTGATTTTGCAGGAATTCATTTTACAGGTTCCACTGAAGTTTTTCAGAACATCTGGAAAACCATTGGAAACAATATTCATAAATACAAAACCTACCCGCGCATTGTTGGTGAAACAGGTGGTAAAGATTTTATCCTTGCTCACAAATCTGCTGATGCAAAAATTCTTGCAACAGCTATCAGCAGAGGCGCATTTGAGTATCAGGGACAAAAATGTTCAGCGGCATCACGTGCATATGTTCCAAGTAATTTATGGGATGAAGTAAAACAATTGTTGATCACCGATTTGAAATCATTCAAAATGGGACCAACCGAAGACTTCACCAACTTTGTGAATGCGGTGATCGATGAA
Source organism: Bacteroidia bacterium (assembly GCA_044377775.1). GTDB lineage: Bacteria > Bacteroidota > Bacteroidia > 2-12-FULL-35-15 > 2-12-FULL-35-15 > 2-12-FULL-35-15. The sequence goes on along the minus strand of JBILYL010000060.1, from coordinate 9,997 downwards.
AAATCGTTTGATAAATTAGCAAAATACATTGATGCTGCAAAGGCTGATAAAAATGTAGAAATTATTGCCGGTGGAAATTATGATAAATCCAACGGTTGGTTCATTGAACCAACGATCATCGTAGCAAAAGATCCGAAATATGTAACCATGTGCGAAGAATTATTCGGACCGGTATTAACATTACACGTATATGACGCTGAAAAATTTGATGAGATCTTACATACCGTAGATACAACGTCTATCTATGCATTAACAGGTGCGATCATTGCACAGGATCGTTACGCGATTGAACATGCTACAAAGGCATTGCGCAATGCTGCCGGAAATTTTTACATCAATGATAAATGTACAGGTGCAGTTGTCGGACAACAGCCATTTGGTGGAGCTCGCGGTTCAGGAACAAATGATAAAGCGGGTGCAATGGTTAATTTATTGCGTTGGGTTTCTCCCCGCACAATCAAAGAAACATTCGTGCCACCAACAGATTACAGATATCCGTTTTTACAAGCGGATTAACAACAATTTTCCTACAAGTATCTATCAAATGCCTCTGCTTCCATTCGAAAAATGGAACAGAGGTGTTTTTTTTGATTAAAATATAATCTGTACTTTAGATGTATCCAAACGAATTTCTAATGTTGGATTTATTAAACAACTATGAAAAAAATATTCCTGCTACTTATTCTGAGTATCCTCTTTAACAGTTTTGCTTTTGCACAATCAACAGCCGTTGTTTCAAAGATCATACAAAAAGGACAACGATTCGAATTAACTGTTACTGCCGAAAAACCATTTTATGTAGGAGGGAATATTCACATTTTACATATTGGGAAACAGTCGTTCTCGTTAAGTAAGCAAGTCAACATGGATGGTAAAGGAGCAATTATTTTTTATATTTCAACAGAAGAATTCAATAGCCTTAACGAAGGTGATTACATCTGGATGAGTTACGGAAACAAGTTTAAAAAAACACCCGCCACTACTGAGGACCCGGCAAAATTTTGCAGAAAAAATTCAAAAACGTGCTGGGCCTTAGGCAAATTCAATAAACAATTATCGGGCAACTAAACGCATTTAAGTTAACTATCCTTCCAATGATAAATAAAAATCTACGAGCATTCTTAATTATATTTGCTATTGTTACAAGACTATTTTCAGGTTTTGCACAAACCACTCCTGATCCAGGATTACCCGGGACATTCGCGGTAAGTTACTCATCTTATGATCTGGGAGATCTCGCATTTACCGATCCCTCGTTCCCGAATCCGATGGAAGTTCGGGGTTCGGTTCATTATCCAACATTGTTAAGTTCAGGACCATTCCCTGTTTTAGTTTTTTTACACGGACGCCATACAACTTGTTATCAAACCAGCAATCCGTCAAATGATGCATTGGCATGGCCCTGTGCTGCGGGTTATCAATCTGTCACTAGTTTTCAAGGCTATGATTACCTCGCACAACAAATGGCAAGTCATGGTTACATCGTAATTTCAATCTCTGCAAATGCGATCAATGCCGATGACAATAGTTTGGCGGACCGAGGAATGCCTGCACGTGCAGCACTTACACAGCATCATTTGAATCTTTGGAATACATGGAATACTGTTGGAGGGACGCCTTTCGGAACCACTTTTGTTGGAAAATTAGATCTTCAGAATATTGGGACAATGGGGCATTCACGCGGTGGTGAAGGTGTTGTCGCTCACGCACTGTTAAACAGATCACTGGGAAACCCTTACGGGATCAAGGCGGTATTGCCACTTGCACCTGTTGATTTTTCACGCGAAATATTAAATGGAATGCCACTGATGAACATTGCACCCTATTGTGATGGAGATGTTTCTGATTTGCAGGGTGTACATTTTTATGATGATATCCGTTACAATGATCTTACAGATGAATCGCCAAAGCATTCCGTTTTAGTGATGGGTGCCAATCACAATTTCTTTAATACAGTATGGACTCCTGGGTCATATATTGCTGCAACATCGGATGATTGGGACGATAATTACGGCAACAACGATATCCATTGCGGAACAGTCGGAACACAAAGTAAAAGATTAACACCCTCTGAGCAGCAAGCCGTATTAGTGACCTATGCAAGTGCTTTTTTCAGATTATACATCGGTAACGAAACATCCTTTGCTCCTATACTCGAAGCGGATGATATTGTGCCGCCTGTTTCTTCGACATTGGATACAAATGGTATTTTTGTTTCTTATCATGCACCTGCATCCAAGCGCCTTGATATTAACCGGCACTTAGTGGAAGCTTCTGAACTGACAAATACATTGAGCGGAGCAGTATCCTCTGGCGGACTTTTAAAATTCGATATCTGTTCCGATGATGCAGCAGAAATTAATTGCAGCGTAAGCATATCGAATGACAAAGAGCCTCACAGCGGAACATCCGGTATATTAGGAATGCCACAATTAGGAATGCGATGGGACGGAGCAACTGATTTTTACCAGAATATAATTCCTGTTTCTTATCAGAACTTTACGATCTATCAAAACTTACAGTTCAGAGCAGCAGTAGATTTTTCAGAAGCTACATCGGGACAAACATTTAACTATACGATCCAGTTGATCGATGTATCCGGAGCGATCAGCAATCTGCAGGTAAAAAACTATACAAACGTTATGTATTATCCACCGGGAACAGAACCATTTGAATTACCGAAAGTATGTTTCAACAGCATCAAAATTCCACTTACAGATTTTACAGGAATTGATCTGACTCAAATTCAAAAAGTGAAATTTCTTTACGACAAAACTGTTGCCGGATCTATTTATATTACAGATCTGATGCTAAGCGGACTAACTCCTATTACCACTTCAGTTTCATTCAATTTCCCGGCTTCTGTTGTTGCTGTTTATCCCAATCCAACAAACAACAACATACAAGTAAAACTAGGATCCGAATTCAAAAGTATAACAGCAGTAAATGTATTTGATATTCAAGGTAAATTGTTACTTCATTTTGAAAAAATAACGGAGGAGATTATTGACATGGATCTGAGCAACTATGAAAATGGTATTTATATTATGAATGTGATCAGCAAGAAAGATTCAAAGAATTATAAAATCATAAAACAGTGAAACTAAAATTAAAACTAGAGCATCGAAAACAAAAAGTAGTACCCTTTTCACTATTTCTTATTCGCTTGTTACGCTTTTCTGTGTTCGCAATAGCATTAATTATTCTGTCCGTTGGATTTGGAGTATTAGGTTATCACCATTTCGCGAAGCTTGGTTGGCTCGACAGTTTTCATATGGCTTGTTTGATATTAACCGGAATGGGCCCCGTTGCAGAAATGCGTACATCAGGAGCTAAAATTTTCGATTCACTTTATGCGCTTTACAGTGGCGTTGCTTTTTTGAGTATCACAGCCGTTTTTTTTGCTCCGATCGTTCACAGGATCATGCACATTTTGCATGTGGATGATGTAGAATAAGCAGATGAATTTACTTCTCTACAATCACAAACTCCGTTCTTCTGTTCTTTGCTCGTCCTGCTTCTGTAGCATTGTCAGCGACTGGAACAGAGGCTCCATAACCTTTGAAATTGATAAGTCGTTTTTCTTCAATTCCTTTAGCGATCAGTAAATCTCTGACACTAAATGCACGATCGGTTGATAATGCCAAATTGGATTTCTGATCTCCTACATTATCGGTATGCCCCCTTACTTCAATTTTCAGCGAAGGATTCGATTTTAAAAATTCAGCGAACTCGTTGATGACAACAGCTGAACTGGGATCCAGATCGGCTGAATTCGTATTGTAATAAATATTATTCAAGGTGTATGTTTTCCCAACCTTAATGGTATCAACCGCCATATTTATTTTTACAGGTTTCGCACTGATGAGCGAATCTTTTTTTACCAATTGTGAACTAAAAGCATAATTATCCTTTTTAACAGTAATGATCAAATCGCTTTTTGTTTTCGTATTCACAACTACGGAATAATTTCCGGTGATCGTATCCACCATTGCTTCGGTGATTTTATTAGTAACAGCATCTTTTACTTCTACTTTAAATCCTTTGGGATCACCCTGACCATGATCTTCAATCTTTCCTCTGAAAAATGCAACTTCATCAGGACGCGCTTCTTTATAAAGGTCAAAAGAAAAAATATCATATTTCCCAATAGATTTACCGTTAGAACGGGACGGTTCGTTGGATGCAAAATAACCTAAATGTCCGTCAGTACTTACAAAAAAACCAAGGTCGTCTCGATTCGTATTAATAGGGATTCCAATATTTTTAGGCTCAGACCATTTGCCATCGTCTCCCTTTTTCGAGAAAAAAATATCGAACCCGCCAACACCTGGATGACCATCACTGGAGAAATATAAAGTTTGAAAATCAGAATGGATAAAGGCAGATTTTTCATCGGCATTTGTATTAATAACTGATCCTAAATTTTCAGGTTTACTCCATACTCCTGTCGCAAGATCTTTGACAGTAACGTATAGATCCACTCCTCCTCTGCCACCTTTTCTGTCGCTGGCAAAATACAATGTTTTACCATCGGACGCAATACTCGGCTGAGAATCCCAAAAGATAGGGTCATTGATTCCTTCTACTTTTTTTGCCTCAGTCCATTCCCCATTAATATTATCGGCAGTATAAATATCACAATTGATAGTTGGTCCGCCTTCATCTTTACAGGAAGTAAAAAAAACATGTTTATTATCGATCGACATGGTTGCACCACCTTCACTTCCATTTTTATTAAATGGATAAGGCATCCGTTGCCCTTTATTAAACAATCCTGTTGTTTTACTGCGGTTGGCATAACTGAATAATTCCATTTCTTTATCCGTTTCATAAACCATATCTTTATTGACATAGGGTTGCTTACGGGTAAACAACATCATTTCATCATCAGAAGTGATGATTGGCAGATATTCATCTTTTTCGGTACAGATTCCTTCTACCGGCTTCGGATCAAAAGGAACTTTATTCTTGAACAACTCGCTGTATACTTTTGCATAGCGAATCATTTGTTTAGATTGAGATAATAAAGCTTCGTAATCTTTATTGAATTTTTTTTCATCATCATCCTTAAAATCAAGATACTGTTTCAGGTATTTAATACAGTCATCGTAATTTTCATCTTCCCAAGCAATAAAGCCCAAATAATAATAAGGATCGGAGTGGTATTTCGGACAAATCTCAACCACCTTCTTGAGGTAAGGCTCAACAGGTTTATATTTCTCCTCGTTGATGCTTAAAGTACGCAATCGTTCAGAAGCAAACGCAAAATTGGCATCAACATAATCAGGCTCCAACTCCATTGCCTGTTTTAAAAAAGCAAGGCGTTCCTCTTTTTTAAATTTCTTATCAATACCCTGTTCGTATAACTTCTTCGCCTTTTTATTATCGATTTCCTGGCATTTCGCTTCATCCTGGGCGTAGGAAGTGAAACTTGCTATGAATAAAAAGGAAAATATGGCTGATAAGTATTTCATTTACTTTTATAATGTAAAATTTAACAAACGATATACAATATTCGATAACGGTATGTCTGTTCGAGTGATTCTCTGACAAAGGAAGAGAATTGTATCGAGAACTTTTTTTAAGGAATCTTTCTATCTTAAAAATTCTCGATACATTTCTTTCGTTATCACTCAAGAAATACTCGAATTGACATTTTACTTGACAACTTACAACTTACTGCAATTTCTTATCTGATTCGGCTTTCGCATTGATCAAAACCTGATCTGCTTTTTTATTTGCTTCATCCAGTAGGACCTGTGCTTTTTTATCTACTTCTTTTTTAGCGGCAGGTGCAGCAGCTTTTGCAGCCATTTTAGCAACAGGGTTTTTCAAGTCCTCGATATTTTTATCGATGGCTGCATATCCCTCTGCTTTTGTTTTGTCTGACAATACTTTTGCGTCTGCTTTTATTTTATCAGCTTGTGCCTGAGCATCCTTCATTATTTTTTCAGCCTCTTCACGCGCTTTTTCTTTCGCCATATCTAGACCCTGACCAATGATCTCTTTCACTTGCTCCTTAGCGCCTTGCTCAGAGTTGAACAGATCCGTTTTCAATGTTGGCTTGGTAACTGTTCCTCCAAACAATGCTTTAATTTTCACTTTATCACCCAGTTTAACATTTGTTCCTGCCTGAGCATTCAACTGACCTATCAAACTTCCGGCTGCAGCATTCACTTGTGATCCAAATTCAGCACGCGGAATTTCTAACTTCCAGATGAAATCAATTGTCTGATCAAAACCAGTTGAACCTTTAACTGTTCCTGTAATGTTTCCGGATTTGATCGGCATTTCTTCAACGAACAATCTGCCATCCTTAAAAGAATAAGAAGCGTTTACATTTTCGAATGTTAATTTTTTATATTTCTCTTGTTTCAATGCATCCGCCAATTTATTGATCGGTTCAAAACCTTCAACGGTTACACTGTTGGTTTGTAATTTACCACCACCGGTCAAAGTATTCATTATAGGTTCCATGTGTTCATCCAGAAGCGTAGTGAATTTCAATTTGGTTCCGAATTTACCTTTTGAATATTTTGCGATTGGCGCAAGTTTTTCAACGGTATTAAACATTTTAACTGTTTTAGGAATATCAAAATTAGCGATATCAACATCAAAATCTACGGTAGGTTTTTTAATATTCTGAGTATTGTATACTCCGGACAAGGCCATTGTTCCTTCCAATTCATCCAAAGTCAGTTTTAAATTATCCAATGTCATTTTACTATCTTTAATAGTTACACCACCGGTAACTTTAGTGATTGTAAGATTATCGTATAATAATTTTCCAATATTCGCACTCAATCGAACATCCAGATTAGAAGGCACTTCCGCAACGGTCATTGCGGCAGTATCAGCAGGTGCAGCAGTTGCTGGCTTAGATGTATCACTGCTGCTCATTAACTCATTTACGTCCAATAAAGTAGAATTCAAATTAAATGAACCTTTCAGCAAAGAATCTTTCAAGGCATATTGAAGGAAGTTTTCAATTTTACCATCAATCTGAATATCACTTTTTCCGATCTTCGCGTCAAATTTTGTAAGGTCAACAGTCTTCGGATTGAACTCCAGATATAAAGCACTGATCTGAGTAGTATACGTTAATGATTTGGTCTGATAATTCATATCCAACACAGCTAATTTACCTGCAGCATTAAATTCCTCATAATGTTCTTTTTCAATTGAGCTCATGCGACCTTTCATTTTCACATCAATAGTGATCATTCCATTAAGATCGTCTCCTTTTTCCATAGGAATAACATCTTTCATCGTTGCTAAATTAATTTTAGCCAATACTGCAGCATTGATGTTTGCATCCGATACTGGAGTTGAAACATGCATTGTTGCATCAATTGGATTTCCACCTAACTCAACATGAAACTTATTTAAATCGATAACAGTTGCATCCGGATCACCGGTTTTATTATCAACTAATAAATCTATCTGAATATTTGTAGCGGATTTCGGTAAAGCCGGATATTGGAACATTGCATCCTTAATCAAAAGCTTACAACCGAATGCAGGCATTTGTTTATCATTGTAAATACCTTTCGCGAAACCATCTAAAGCTAACGAACCGGATGTTTTCACATCTTTAAAATCTGCGGTATAAACACCGGGAACCAAGGATAATATATTTTTGAATTCGGTTTGATTTGCTTTAAACTTCAGATCCATGTCCATGTCATCACCCGGCATTGCAAAAAAACCATCTAATCCTAATGTTAATTCATTCAATGAAAATTCATTCTCTTTGAACGTAAATTTGAACTTCGGCATATCCGCGTCAAGATCTGCTTTTATACGTGTTTTCACTTTATTCATATACACAACACCACCATAGTTCATCGTAAAACGTTCGATCTCGGTTAATGTCTCCAACACAAAGTTATCAGACGTAAAATCACCGCTAAGGGAATGTGTCATATTATATAACTCTGTATAGAAACCCATAGATGCATCATCGTAAACGATATATGCATTTTTTATCTCGAATTTTTTTAAGGTCATTTTAAACGGAGCCGCTTTAGTTGTATCAACAGCAGCAGTAGTTGTATCGACACTTGGCTTGACAATATCCCAATTGGCTTTGCCATCTTTCAATACCAATGCATGAATTCGTGGCTGATCAATCAGGATAGAATTGATCTTGTACTGTTCACCTTTGATCACACTCATCAGATTTAAACCCACAGTTAAATTCTTTGCATACAATAAAGTATCTCCTTCAAAATCACCAACATTAGCAACACTCACGCTATCTACCGATAAAGTAAAATCAGGAAAAGAACTGATCAGCGTAAGATCGAACTCACCAAAATTAACCTTTGCATTCAACTGTTCGTTTGCTGTATCTTTTACAAACTGAACAATTTGTTTTTTGAACAAAAAGGGAGCAGCGATCAGAAAAATAATGAGCACTAAAAATGTTATTCCAGTCCATTTAAGGATTCTTCTCACTAAGCTTTTCTTCTTTGGGGTTTCGTTTGTCATGGTGGTTCGTTTTTTACTCTTGGTTATTTTCTTTATTACGTCAATGCGAGGAACGAAGCAATCTCTCGGTGGCTATTCTCCTCTTCATGAAAGATTGCTTCGTTCCTCGTAATGACGTTTATAATATTATTTGTTTTTATAATTGTAAACTTTTATTTCTTAATAAATGGTCAACGATCACCAATGCAGCCATTGCTTCCACAATAGGAACTGCACGCGGCAATACACAAGGATCATGCCTTCCTTTGCCGGTCATGTCAACGTTTTCATTTTTTGAATTCACCGTTTCCTGTTTTTGCATAATGGTTGCAACAGGTTTAAAAGCGACTTTAAAATAAATATCCTGACCATTGCTGATCCCGCCTTGAATCCCACCGGAATGATTTGTTTTTGTGATTACTTTATCATTTTCAATATTAAATGAATCGTTGTGCTGCGAACCATTCATTTTCACACCTTCAAAACCACTGCCGTATTCAAAACCTTTAACCGCGTTAATACTTAACATGGCTTTACCGATATCTGCATGCAATTTATCAAAAACAGGTTCGCCCAATCCAACCGGTGTTCCCTTGATAATACAGGAAATAACGCCTCCGATCGTATCACCGGACTTGCGCACCTGTTCAATTTTTTGGATCATCGTTTCTGCAAGAAGTGCATCCGGACAACGCACAATGGTTGAATCGATCTTAGAAAGATCCAAATCGTGATACTCTTTTAGCAGTTTAATATCGCCAACCTGAGAAGTATAAGCTTGTATGCTGATTCCATTTTCTTTGAGGATCAATTTTGCTATTGCTCCGGCTACAACACGGCTAACCGTTTCACGGGCAGAAGACCTTCCACCACCGCGATAATCGCGCATACCATACTTTGCATCGTATGTATAATCCGCATGTGAAGGACGATAAACATCGGTGTTGTGCTCATAATCTTTTGATTTTTGATTTTCATTTCGGATAATAAAACCGATAGGTGTTCCCATTGTTTTACCTTCAAATATCCCAGAAAGGAATTCCACTTTATCACTTTCTTTCCGCTGGGTAACAATGTGAGATTGCCCAGGGCGCCTTCTGTCCAATTCAGATTGAATAAAATCAAGGTCGATAATCAGACCTGAAGGACAACCATCAATAATACCACCCAAAGCTTCGCCATGCGACTCGCCAAAAGTGGTTAAAGTAAATAGTTTTCCGAATGAATTGCCTGCCATAAAATGTTTTTTACAAAACAGACAAATTTAATGAAAATTGACTGCAAAAACAGGATTTAATTGCAAATTATTTTCTGAGTATATGAGCCATTTTCACCGAGAATTTTTACAAAATAAAGACCTTTTCCATTTGCTGAAATATCCATTTGTTTTTTGTAAAAACCTGAAACATTTCTTTGTGTTTCTTGATAAATGGTACGACCTAAAACATCTGTAATAAAAATAGAAATATCTTGGGAAACAGATGCGAAACTCAGATCAAAAATCCCGTTTGAAGGATTCGGA